>JAZSQG010000181.1:0-5108 GCA_045537855.1 Oscillospiraceae bacterium | reverse complement strand
GCCGCCAGCGTGGCGGTGCGCGGCGTCATCGGCTGGGTGGGTCTGGTGATCCCCCACCTGACCCGGCGCATGGTGGGCAATAACTACCGCCACCTGCTGCCCTGCAGCATGCTCCTGGGGGCGGTATTCCTCCTGCTGGTGGACAACCTCTCCCGCAACCTCTTTGCCGCGGAGGTACCCATCGGCATCCTTACCTCCTTCATCGGCGCACCCTTTTTCCTGTACCTGATCACCAGAGAGGGGGAGCGGCTGTGAGCATTGAAGTGAAAAACCTGCATTTCTCCTACGGGGAGCGGGAGATCCTGAAGGATATCTCCTTCTCCGCCGAATATGGGGAGTTCCTCTCCGTGCTGGGGCCCAACGGCGTGGGCAAAAGCACCCTCTTCCGCTGCATGCTGGGGCTGATACAGCCCAGCCGGGGCGGCACCTGGGTGGAAGGCCGGGCCATTTCCGACATGAGTGCGGCCCAGCTGGCCCGGGCCATCGCCTATATCCCCCAGTCCCACAACCCGGTGTTCAACTACAGCGTCTTTGACATGGTGCTCATGGGTACCACCGCCCAGCTGGGGCGCTTTTCCTCCCCGGGTCGGGAGCAGAACGAGCTGGCGGAGCGGGCGCTGGAGCGGCTGGGCATCATGGAACTGCGTGACCGGGGCTACGGCAACATCAGCGGCGGCGAGCGCCAGCTGGTGCTGCTGGCCCGGGCCATCGCCCAGCAGGCCCGCATTCTGGTGATGGACGAACCCTCCGCCAATCTGGACTTCGGCAACAAGATCCGGGTGATGAACGTGGTCAAGGGCCTCGCCCGGGACGGCTACACCGTCATCCAGTCCACCCACGACCCGGATCAGGCCTATCTGTATTCCGACCGCATCCTCGCCCTCTACGGCGGGGAGGTGCTGGCCTGGGGTGCACCCCGGGACATTGTGGACAGCGCCCTCGTTTCCACCCTTTACGGGGTGGATGTGGAAGTGTGCAGCATGCGGGAGGATGCGGTGCGCATTTGTGTGCCCCGCATGGCCTCCCCCGAGTAAAGAAAGGAGAAACGACGGTGAAAAAACGCCTCATGTCCCTGTT
The DNA here is from genome assembly GCA_045537855.1 of Oscillospiraceae bacterium. GTDB lineage: Bacteria > Bacillota > Clostridia > Oscillospirales > Oscillospiraceae > UBA1774. The sequence continues at coordinate 4,031 of JAZSQG010000181.1, read as the reverse complement.
GCTGGCGGCCCTGCTGCTTCTGGGGCTGACTGCCTGTGCCGAGCCCGCTGACGGAGGCGGCGCTCCCGCCGATGCCGTAGCCCCGGATGCCCCCGCCGCCCGCCTCTATACCGACGACCTGGGCCGCAAGGTGGAAGTGCCCGGAACCGTTACTGCTGTGGTGCCCTCCGGCCCGCTGGCCCAGATGGTGCTCTACGCCATTGCCCCGGAGATGATCGTGGGTCTGGCTTCTCCCTACTACGATTCCGCTCACGGCATCATCTCGGAAGAACATCTGGCCCTGCCCTATTTCGGCCAGCTGTACAACAGCGCCAACCTGAACATGGAGGAGCTGGCTGCCGCCGGGCCGCAGCTCATCGTGGACATCGGACAGGCCATGGAGGGGGGCAAGGAAGATCTGGATGATCTGCAGGCTGCCACGGGCATCCCCTCCGTCTTTGTCTCCGCCACGCTGGAGACCATGCCCCAGACCTTCCGCACCCTGGGTGCCCTCCTGGGGAAGGAGGCGGAAGCCGAGGAGCTTGCGGCCTTCTGCGAGCGCATCTACAGCCGCACGGTGGGCATCATGGAGCAGGTGGGCGATCAGAAGGTGAAGGCCCTCTATGTTCTGGGGCAGGACGGGCAGAATGTCATCGCCCGGGATTCCTACCACTCCCAGCTGCTGGACCTGCTGACGGAGAATCTGGCGGTGATGGAGACCCCCTCCTCCAAGGGCAGCGGCAACGAAGTAAGTCTGGAGCAGATCGCCCTCTGGGACCCGGAATTCATCGCCTTCGCGCCGGACAGCATCTATGACAGCGCGGCAGAGCGGGATGTGTGGAAGGAGCTGCAGGCCATCCAAAGCGGAAATTATGTCCGCGTGCCCCAGGCGCCCCACAACTGGCTGGGTACGCCGCCCGCCGTCCAGCGTTATCTGGGCCTCATCTGGTTTACCGCAGTGCTCTACCCGGATTACTGCGACTACGATGTGAAGGCAGAAGTGCTGGAATACTACCGCCTTTTCTACCACTGCGAGCTTTCGGACGCCCGCTACGAGGAGATCATGACCGGCGCCTTCCGCTGAAAAAAGCCACAAGACCCGCCTCACGGCCGTGAGGCGGGTCTTTCTGCTGCCGGGGCTATGGACAAAGGCGCTTGGGTCGGTTATAATTTAAAGTATAAATGTATGCGGGCGGTGCTGCCGCCCGGAATGTGGAACCTATGAAAAGGGAGGAACAAGATATGGCAAACCGTAGTGAGACCTTCACTTTTGAAGCCCTGCCCGCCGACCTGGCGGCCCTGCAGGCCCTGCCGGAAGCGGCCCTGGATTCGCCTTTCAAGACCACGGCCCTGACCCTGCTGGCTTTGTGCGCCTTTGAGAAGAACGAAGCTGCCGCGGTGGAAATGCTGAATTTTCTGAAGGGGCCCGATGACCTGAGCAATTTCGAAAAGCAGTTTATCAAGGAGCGCCTCTCCGGGAAGTATTACAAGGTGCCGTCCTTCTTCGCCGGGGCTACCCCGGAAAACGGCTATGAGCCCGCCCGGCCCTATTCCGTCACCGTGCTGGAAACGCCCTATTCCTATCCGGAAGAAAACTGGGCCACCATGTATGTGCAGAGTTCCGGCGCCGATGCGCCCCGGAGCATCCGTCTGCGGAAAAAGCCCTCCACCGGCCAGTGGTTCCTGGTTGAGATTCAGTGCCTGTCCGATATCCGCGTTCCCGCGGCGGCAGATCCCTGGGCATAAGAAGTAAAGCGGGGGAAGGTTCTGCTTCCCCTGCTTTTTTACGGCTTTGAGCCGCCTCGGCGCATTTCCGGCGCCGGTGCCGGAAGGAGAAAAAAACCATGCGGAATCATAAAAGCCTTTGTTGTCTGCTTGTTCTGCTGCTGGTGCTGAGCCTGCTGCTGGCTGCCTGCGGCCAGGAGCCGCCTCCCGCACCTGCGGCGACGGTGGAACCTACCGCCGCACCCACCGCCGCGCCCGCGCCGGACGTGCAGCCCACGGAGGAGCCTGCGCCGGACGGGCAGCCCACCGCCGCGCCTGCGCCGGAAGTCACGCCGGAGCCGCTGCCGGAGGGAAGCGTCCGCGTCAGCAGCGCGGAAGAACTGCTCCGGGCCATCGAGCCGGGGGCGGAAGTGGTGCTGGCCCCCGGCGTCTATGACCTTTCGGCGTATCTGGGCGGCGAAGAGAAGGAAATCAGCCCCTATGTCAGCAGCGTCTGGGAAGGGGACGGGCCGGGGGTGGTCATCCGGGATGTGGAAGGGCTCTGCATCCGCGGAGAAGCCGGAAGCCGGCCGGAGATCGTCACGGAGCATCGCTATGCGGATGTGCTGCGCTTTGAAAACTGCGGGGATATCATCCTGCAGGACCTGGTGCTGGGCCATACCCCGGAGCAGGGGGAATGCGCCGGCGCGGTACTGAGCCTTGAGGGCTGCCGGGACCTGTACTTCAGCGGTCTGGACCTGTACGGCTGCGGTACCTACGGCATTGCCGGCAGCTATACCACCGGCCTTCTGGCGGAAGACTGCCTCATCCGGGACTGCAGCTACGGCGCGGTGGACGCCATGTTCAGCAGCGACCTGCGCTTCCGCAGCAGCAGCTTCCGGGGCTGCAGCGGCTTTGAACTGCTGAATGCCTATGCCTCCATGCTCTATTTTGAAGATTGCAGCTTTGAGGACAATACGGGCAGCGGCCTGTTCTATGTCAATGAAGGCGGCGGCCTGTCCTTTATGGGCTGCAGCTTCGGCGCGCAGGAAACGGCGCACATTGCCGGAGCGGACTTCGCTGCCGGTACCTTCTTTGATGACCGCTGCACGTTCTCCGGGGAAGCGGGGCGGACCCTGCAGGTGGTTTCCACCGCGGAAGAACTGCTGGAAGCCATCGGACCCGACCGTACCCTGCTGCTGCAGCGGGGCGACTACCTGCTCAGCGACGCAGCCGATGCCATTTGGACGGCGGATGCGGAAGCCTGGAATCAGACCCACGAATGGGTGCAGCTCCGGGAATGCTACGACGGGGTGGAAGTGCTCATCCGGGATGTGGACGGTCTGACCCTTCTGGGGCAGAGCGGCGACCGGGGGGATGTGCAGATCCTGACGGACCCCCGCTATGCCACGGTGCTGAATTTTGAAGACTGCAGCGACCTGAGCCTGCTGCACCTCACGGTGGGCCACACCGAGCGGGGCGACTGCGAGGGCGATGTGCTGGGCTTTACGGCCTGCCGGAATGTGCGCCTTGCCAATACCGACCTCTTCGGCTGCGGCTGCCTGGGCATCCATGCCTCCGGCGGTGCCGGGCTCTTCGTCTATGACAGCCTCATCCGGGACTGCAGCTTCGGTCCTCTGGACATTTACGACTGGTCCGGCCAGCTGTATGTGATTCACAGCAGCCTCACCGGCTCTCTCAGCGGCGGCAGCATCGGCTATTCCGATGCGGGCGAGAGCCTCTTCTACCGCTGCACCTTTGGCCAGCGGGAGAGTAACTATTTCTACTTTGCGGAGCAGGTGAATACCGAGGACTGCCGCTGGGAGGAGATCACCGAGTACCCCGACTACTCCGGGGATGATTGGGAAGCTTTCGTGCCGGACATGGATGCGGTGGAGGCAATCGCCTTCGACGGGGAAGTGCTGTGCAGCATCTACTGGGTGGGCTGCCAGGCGGTGACGGCGGAGGGCGAACAGCTTGCCCTGCCCTGGGAGGACCCGGAAACGGATGTGGTCATCGGCGTGTCGCTGGAAGCCTTTGAGGACGGCAGCGGCAGTTACTGGGACGGCTTTTCCGGGGAGCGCGCCTTCACCTGGGCGCAGCCGGAGGACGGCGGCGCCGCCCTGCTGGGATTTGCCGACGGCGGCAGTGCCGAAGTCCGTCTCTACACCGAGGAGCGGGACGGCGGCAGCATGTACTGGCTCTGCCTCAGCATGGACGGGACGGAGATCTGGTGCTACTGAGCTGGTGTTTATGACGACATAACCGGTGAGTCTGTCGAAAAACCATGATAAAGACTTGCGCGACAGAGTAGCGGGGGATTGGAGAAGGGGGCAAAGGGCCCCCTT
>JAZSQG010000352.1:0-3032 GCA_045537855.1 Oscillospiraceae bacterium | reverse complement strand
CAGGGGGCGCGGTCACCGATTCCGTGGGGAGCACCGGGCTTTCCGGCAGGCTCCCGCCCGCCTGAACGCCCCCCGCAGGGGCAGTGCAGGCGCAAAGACACAGAGCCAGCAGCAAGGCCGGCAGCAGGAGCAGCCTACGGCGCCGGGTCACGGCCTCAGCCCTCCACTTCCGCGGCAAGGCGGCTCATGCCCAGATTCAGGCGGCGCAGCGCCTCCTGCTTCCCCAGCAGGCAGCAGATCTCCACGGCGCCGCCGGGGGTCACAGCCTGTCCGGCCAGGGCGATGCGCACCGGCCAGAGGAGCTTTGCGTTCTTCACTTCCAGCTTTTCCGCCAGGGCCATGAGGCCGGCATGGACGCTGTCCTTATCCCAGCTTTCCAGGGCTTCCACCGCAGGGACGGCGGCCCGGAGCATCTCCAGGGAAACGGCCCGGTCGGTCTTGGACTTCTTGTTCACATACAGCTCGGTATCGTAGTCCGGCAGCTTGGCCAGGAAGCCCAGCAGGCCGGGGATATCCGTCAGCTTCTCCAGCCGCTGCTGCAGGAGGGAAGCGATGAGGGCCGTATCCATCCCCTGCACGGCCTGCTCAATGTAAGGCAGGGCCTGGGCATGGAAGTCTTCGGGGCTGAGGGCGCGAATATACTCACTGTTGAAGTAGGTGAGCTTCACCGGGTCGAAGATGGCGGGGGAACGGGAAATGCCCTTCAGGTCAAAGGCTTCCACCAGCTCCTGCAGGCTGAACTTCTCCTGCTCGCCGCCGGGGGCCCAGCCCAGCAGGGCCACGTAGTTGATGATGGCCTCCCGGAGATAGCCCTGGGCCAGCAGATCGTCATAGGTGGGGTCGCCGTGGCGCTTGGAGAGCTTGTGCTGCGCATCCCGCATAATGGGAGAGCAGTGGATATAGGTGGGGATCTCCCAGCCCAGAGCCTCATAGAGGAGGTTATACTTGGGGGTGCTGGAAAGATATTCCGTGCCCCGGACCACATGGGTGATGCCCATGAGATGGTCGTCGATGACGTTGGCAAAGTTGTAGGTGGGCAGCCCGTCCCGCTTCATGAGGACCTGATCGTCCAGGTCGGCATTGGGGGCGCTGATATCCCCGAAGATCTCGTCATGGAAGGTGGTGACGCCCTCATGGGGGATCTTCTGGCGGATCACATAGGCTTCCCCGGCGGCGGCCCGGGCATCGGACTCGGCCTTACTGAGATTGCGGCAGGGATCATCGCCCCGGCCGAACTCACCGCTGTCCTCCTCGCTCTCGCTCTTCTCGCAGAAGCAGCGGTAGGCGCTGCCCCGCTCCACCAGCAGCTGGGCATAGGGCATGTACAGGTCCCGGCGCTGGGTCTGCACATAGGGGCCCACGGGGCCGCCCACATCGGGCCCCTCGTCCCAGAAGATGCCCGCATCCTTCAGAGAGCTGTAGATGACCTCCGTGGCGCCTTCCACGAAGCGGCCCTGGTCGGTATCCTCAATGCGCAGGATGAACTTGCCGCCCGCCTTCCGGGCGATGAGCCAGGTGTACAGAGCGGTACGGATGCCGCCGATGTGCATGAAGCCCGTGGGACTGGGGGCAAAGCGGGTACGCACCTCCCCCTTGGGGATGCGCGCTTCCATTTCCTTGAACCATGTATCATTCATAAGGGTGTACCTCCGGAATCGTCATATTCACTTTATTTTATCTGCCGCGCCCGCCCCTGTCAAGGAAATACCTTGAATTTGGGGGGTGCCTGTGATATACTGACCTGAATTATGGAAACATCCCGAAGGGACCAAATGAGGTGTAACATTCATGGATGAAAAGCGTAAAGTTATTTTGAGCGGCATTCAGCCCAGCGGCGACCTGACCCTGGGTTCCTTTATGGGCGCCATCCGCAACTGGGTGGCCCTTTCCGATACCTATGACTGCTATTACTGCATCGTGGATATGCACGCCATCACCGTGCGTCAGAACCCGGCAGAGCTGCGCCGGCGCACCCTGAGCCAGCTGGCTCAGTACATTGCCTGCGGCCTGGACCCGGAGAAGAACGTGATCTTCATTCAGAGCCATGTGCCCGAGCATGCCCAGCTGGGCTGGGTGCTGGACTGCTATACCATGTTCGGCGAGCTGAGCCGCATGACCCAGTTCAAGGATAAGTCCTCCAAGAATGCGGACAATATCAACGCGGGTCTCTTTACCTATCCTGCCCTCATGGCGGCGGATATCCTCCTGTATCAGGCGGACCTGGTGCCCGTGGGCAGCGACCAGAAGCAGCATGTGGAGCTCACCCGGGACATCGCCGAGCGCTTCAACGGCATTTACGGGGATGTGTTCACCATGCCCGAGCCCTTCATTCCCAAGACCGGCGCCCGCATCATGAGCCTGACCAGCCCGGAAAATAAGATGAGCAAGTCCGACAAGGACCCCGGCGGCTGCATTTACCTCATGCAGAAACCCGAGGAGATCCTCCGGGCCTTCAAGCGCGCCGTCACCGACTCCGACACGGAAAACTGCGTGCGCTACGACCCCGCCGCCAAGCCCGGCGTTGCCAACCTGATGCAGATCTATTCCTGCGCCACCGGCCTGAGCCTCCCCGAAATCGAGGCGGAGTTCGCCGGTCAGGGCTACGGCGCCTTCAAGACCAGGGTGGGCGAAAGCGTGGTGGAGCTGCTGCGGCCCATCCGGGAAAAGGCGGAAGACCTGATGAAGAACAAGGATTATCTGGTCTCCGAGTACAGGGGCGGGGCGGAGCGCGCCTCCCGCACCGCTTCCCGCACCCTGCGCAAGGTCTACAAGAAGATCGGCTTCGTGGAAAGGTAAGGCCCCATGAACACCCCCATTGATCTGCAGCTCCTGGTCAAGGTGCTGGCTTCTCTGGTGGCCGCCCTGGTCATGAGCTTTGCCGCCACCCCCGTGGTGAAGATCTTCGCCCAGAAGGTGGGCGCCATCGACGTACCCAAGGATGCGCGGCGGATGCACGACCATCCCATCCCCCGGCTGGGGGGCCTGGCCATCTTCCTGGGCTTCCTGCTCAGCACCCTGCTCTTCGGAGAGAT
>JAZSQG010000125.1:0-14519 GCA_045537855.1 Oscillospiraceae bacterium | reverse complement strand
CTGGGGGGCCATGATCTGGACCCTGCTGCTCACCTGCGGCGTGGTGTTTGTGCCCGTATTCCGGGGTCTCTTCGGCTTCACCGCCATCAGCGCCGGCGAGTTCATCATCGCCCTGGTGCTGGCCCTCACCGTCCTGCCCGTTTCCGAACTCATCAAGTTTATCCAGCGGCGCAGAGGGGACGAATAAGATTTTAAATTAAAATCGGCGGAGGTGTTGCAGTTTTGCAACACCTCCTTTGCCGCAGAAAGGATACAGGGATATGTTTACACTGAAGAACGATCTGGGCATGGAAGTGACGCTGGTGGAGACCGGGGCCAGCATCCAGTCCCTTATCATTCCCGACCGCAATGGCGTGCCCGGCGACATCGTGCTGGGCTGCGAGGAAGGCGGCTATCCCGCCCCCGGCGCGCTGGGCGCCACGGTGGGCCGCTTTGCCAACCGCATCGGCGGCGCGGCCTTTCCCCTGAACGGGAAGACCGTGCAGGTCACGCCCAACGAGGGAAAAAACTGCCTCCACGGCGGCATGGGCTTCCATACGCGCCGCTGGCGGCTGGAAGGGGTGGAGGGCGGCCTCCGCTGCCGCTATGTCAGCCCCGATGGGGAAGAGGGCTTCCCCGGCAACATGCAGGTGCAGCTGGATGTGACCCTCACCGATTCGGGCAGCCTGATCCTGGACTATCAGGCCATCAGCGATGCGGATACCGTGGTAAACCTCACAAACCACAGCTATTTTAACCTTGCCTGCGGCGGCACCGTGCTGGAGCAGGAGCTGATGCTGGCTTCCGACCGCTATCTGGAGGTGGACCGCTCCCTCATCCCCACGGGGAATTTCATCGCCGTGGAGGGGACCGACTTTGATTTCCGAAGCCGCCGTCCCATCCGCAGCGGCTGGTATGACCACTGCTTCGTCCTGGACCGGGAGGCCCTGTGGCAGGCGGAAGCCTGGGATCCCGCTTCCGGCCGGGGTCTTCGGATGAAGACCGACCTGCCCGGTGTGCAGCTGTACTGCGGCGCCGGGCTGGAGGGTGTGATGGGCAAGGGAGGCGTGCGCTATCAGCGCTTCGGCGGCTTCTGCCTGGAGACCCAGCTGTACCCCGACAGTCCCAACCGGCCCGAATTCCCCAGCGCCTTCCTGCGCGCCGGAGAATGCTGGAAATCCCGCACGGAGTTTCTGTTCTTTGCCGAATAAAGTCCCGGAAAAACCGACAGGAATCGAATAAATATTCAGGAACTATGCACTCCTCCGGCCTCCTGCTTTCGGGCGGGAAAGCCGGAGGAGTGTTCACAATATAACAAATACTGGCGATTTGCGGAAAAAGTTTTGAAATACATGGGACAAAAATCGGGCCGCGGAATGGAAAAAATGCATGAAAAACAGAATTTTTACATTTTGGGACGCTCCCTTCTGTTGACCTGAGGGCAAAAAAACGCTATAATATTCTGACTTGCTGCTGCGAGTAAGACTACCCGGAAAGAAGTGAGACTATGTTGCGATACGTGGTCAAGCGCGTGCTCCTGGCCGTGCTTACCGTGTTCATCATCTGTGCCATCACATTTTTCGTGATGCACGCCATCCCCGGCGGCCCTTTCAACAGCGAAAAGGCCCTGGATCCGGCTACCATTGAGGCCCTGGAGGCCCGTTATGATCTGGATAAGCCCGTGGTCACGCAGTTTTTCCTCTATCTGAGGAATCTTCTGCGGGGCGATCTGGGCGTTTCCCTGAAGAACGGGCGTGAGATTTCCGCCATCATCGGGGAATCCTTCCCCATTTCCTGCAAGATCGGTCTGCTGGCCATGTGCGTGGCGCTGATCCTGGGCACCGTGTTCGGCAGCCTTGCGGCCCTGATGCGCAACCGCCTGCCGGACCGGGTGATCATTTTCTGCTCCACGCTGTTTACGGCGGTGCCGTCCTTCGTGCTGGCGACGCTGCTGCTCCTGGTCTTCAGCATCAAGCTGGGCTGGGTGCCGGTTTGGAGCGCCAACAGTACCAACTATCTGCTGCCCGTCATTTCTCTGGCGGCCTATCCCATGGCCTATACCACCCGTCTGGCCAAGTCCAGCATGCTGGACGCGCTGGGGCAGGACTATGTGCGTACCGCCCGGGCCAAGGGCGTGAAGCCCTGGAAGGTCATCTTCAAGCATGCCCTGCGCAACAGCATGATCCCCATCATTACATACGCCGGCCCGCAGATCGCCTATATCATCACCGGCAGCATGGTGGTGGAAACGGTGTTCACCATCGGCGGTCTGGGCAGCAAATTCGTCACCGGTATTACCAACCGGGACTACACCGTCATCATGGCCACCACCATTTTCCTTGCCACGCTGATGGTGGTCGCCAATCTGCTCTGTGACCTGGTCTACAAGCTGGTAGATCCCAGGATCAATCTGGATTAAGGAGGGGAGATCATGATCAGATACGACGAAAACGGTCTTCCCAGGAAGAATGTGCTGAGCGCCCAGGTGGACCTCACAAAATTCGCCCCCGCCAGCGAAGAAGAAAAGCGCCAGCAGGATGTGATGAGCAAATCCGCCTCCTTCTTCCGGGACGGTATGCGCAAGCTGTTCCGCAATCCCCTGGCAGTCATCAGCATGGTGGTGCTGCTGGCCATCATTCTGACCATCATCATCGCGCCCCTGATCGTGCCCTATGAGTATTCCGAGATCATCTCCGTCAACGGCAAGCGTGACAAGGGCGCCAAGAATCTTGCCCCCTTTGAGTGGAGCGAGATGGAACAGAAATATATCGATGAAGGCGGCGAGCTCTTCCCCCACATTTTCGGGACGGACGCCCTTTGCCGCGACTATTTCATCCGCGTGGTCTACGGTACCCGGGTTTCTCTGGTGGTGGCCCTCTTTGCCAGCATCATCGTGCTGATCATCGGCATGATCTACGGCAGTATATCGGGTTATTTAGGCGGAAAAGCCGACCTGATCATGATGCGGGTGGTGGATATCATCTACTCCCTGCCGGATATGCTGGTCATCATCCTGCTGTCCGTGGTGCTGGACCAGATCCTGACCTTCAAGAGCGGCTCCATGCTGGCGGATCTGGGTACCAACATGGTCTCCATCTTTGTGGTCTTCGGCCTGCTGTACTGGGTGAGCATGGCCCGCCTGATCCGCGGCCAGATCCTCTCCATCAAGGAGAACGAGTATGTGCTGGCTGCCCGCAGCGTGGGCGCCAGGCCCGGCAGGATCATCCGCAAGCATATCCTGCCCAACTGCATCAGCGTCATCATCGTATCCACCGCCCTGCAGATCCCCTCCGCCATTTTCACCGAGAGCTTCCTGAGCTTTGTGGGTCTGGGCGTGCGGGCCCCCATGCCCTCTCTGGGCAGTCTGGCCAACGCCGCCCGGGAGGGTCTGCAGAGCTATCCCTACAAGCTGATTTTCCCCGCCGTGATGATCTGTCTCATCGTGCTGAGCCTGAACCTTCTGGGCGACGGCCTGCGGGACGCTTTTGACCCGAAGCTGAAGAAGTGAGGAGGGCGGATATGAACACAAGCAAGCATCTTCTCAGCGTGGAGGACCTTCATACCTCCTTTTTCACCGATTCCGGTGAAGTCCAGGCGGTAAACGGCGTCAGCTTTACCCTGGACCCGGGCGAAATCCTGGGCATCGTGGGAGAAAGCGGCTCCGGCAAGAGCGTGACCGCCTATTCCATCATGCAGATCCTGGCGGATACCGGCCGCGTCGTCAGCGGCAGCATCCGCTATAAGGGCGAAGAACTGACGCAGTATTCAAAGCGCCAGATGCAGACCCTCCGGGGCAAGTGCTGCTCCATCATCTTCCAGGACCCCATGACCAGCCTGAACCCGGTGTTCACCATCGGCAATCAGCTGACGGAGGCCATCAGCCTCCATACGGACAAGCGGGGCGCTGTGGCCCGGGCCCGGGCGGCGGAGCTGCTGGAAATGGTGGGCATCAACGAGCCGGAAAAGCGCCTGAAGCAGTATCCCTACCAGCTCTCCGGCGGCATGCGCCAGCGTGTGATGATCGCCATGGCCCTGGCCTGCGAGCCGGATATCCTCATCGCAGACGAGCCCACCACCGCCCTGGACGTGACCATTCAGGCCCAAATCCTGGAGCTGATCCAGTCCCTGCAGAAGAAGCTGGGCATGGCGGTCATTCTGGTGACGCATGACCTGGGTGTCATTGCCGACATGTGCGACAACATCGTGGTCATGTACGGCGGCCGCATCTGCGAGCGGGGCACGGCGGAAGACATCTTCTATGATCCCTGCCACGAATATACCAAGGGCCTCCTGCGCAGCGTGCCCAACGCAAACAATATGAAGCAGCGGCTGGTGCCCATTGCCGGTACTCCCATCAACATGCTGAATATGCCCAAGGGCTGTGCCTTCTGTGCCCGCTGTGACAGCGCCATGAAGATCTGTCTGGAAGAAAAGCCGGAGGAACTGGAGATCAGCAGCACCCACCGGGCGGCCTGCTGGATGAACGTGAAAAAGCGGCTGGAAGCCGAGCAAGGAGGTACGGAAGCATGAATGAGCCCCTCCTGGAGGTAAAAAACCTCAAGCAGTATTTTCCCGTCCGCACCGGAGCCTTCAAGACCGGTATGCTGAAGGCGGTGGACGATGTGAGCTTCACCATCGGCAAGGGTGAGACCCTTGGCATGGTGGGCGAAAGCGGCTGCGGCAAGACCACCGTGGGCCGCAGTCTCCTGCGCCTGTACAAGCCCACCGGCGGTCAGGTCCTGTTTGAAGGGGAAGAGGTCACGGACCATAACATCCGCGAGCTTCGCAAGAAGATGCAGATGGTCTTCCAGGACCCCTATTCCTCCCTGAATCCCCGCATGACGGTGGAGGACATCATCGGCGAGCCGCTGGATGTGCATCACCTGTACGCAAACCGAAAGGAACGCCGGGAGAAGATCCTGGACCTGATGGCCCTGGTGGGCCTGAATGCCGAGCACGCCACCCGCTATGCCCACGAATTTTCCGGCGGCCAGCGTCAGCGGATCGGCATCGCCCGGGCCCTGGCGGTGAATCCCCGCTTCATCGTCTGCGATGAGCCGGTGAGCGCTCTGGACGTGTCCATCCAGGCGCAGGTCATCAACATGTTTGAAGATCTGCAGGAAAAGCTGGGCGTGGCCTACCTCTTCATTGCCCATGACCTGCTGGTGGTGCATCACATTGCCGACCGCATCGCCGTCATGTACCTGGGCAAGATCGTGGAGATCGCCGACGCGGATGAGCTCAACAGCAATCCCCAGCATCCCTACACCCTGTCCCTGCTGTCTGCCGTGCCCATTCCCGACCCGAAGATCACCCGGCAGCGCCAGCGCATCGTGCTGGAAGGGGATGTGCCCAGCCCTCTGAAGATGCCCAGCGGCTGCGCCTTCCGCACCCGCTGCCGCTACGCCACCGAGCAGTGCGCTGCCGAGTGTCCCAGTCTCACCGACCGGGGTAACGGCCACATGGTCGCCTGCTGGAACAAGTGACGGAAATGCGGGGGAAAATCTGTAAAATTCAGCGTAATTTTACTGCCTGACTCTTGCATATTTCCGGGCTTTCAGCTAAAATCCCATTTGTGTGCCCGGGCGGGGACACCCGCGTTCTTTACCGATTACCGCCGGGGCGGCCCAGGCCGCTTCGGTTGTAATAAAAATCTATTTGGAGGACAGAAAATGAAAAAGTTCCTGGCACTGCTTCTGGCTCTGGTCATGGTCTTTGCTCTCTGCGCTTGCGGCGGCAACAATACCACGACCAACGCCGGTACCACCGATACCGGTTCCAGCAATGCAGGCGGCAATACTGCCGATACCAACGACAATGCCGGAACCGAAGACACCGGCAGCGAAGACAACGCTCCCGCCGGTGAAGAGGTTCCCAACGCTGCTGACCTGGTCAGCGACGCCTTCATCGATCCCGTGACCGAGTGGGCTACCTACGATGCCCTCATCGCCGAGATCAAGGCCAGCACCGACTTCGCGGCCCGTGCTGAGCTGATGCACCAGGCTGAGGACATCCTCATGTCCAACGGCTGCGTCATCCCCCTGTACTACTACAACGACGTCTTCATGCAGAAGGACTACGTCAGCGGCATCTACTCCAACGCTTACGCCACCAAGTTCTTCATGTACGCCCAGATGGGCAACGGCGCCGACACCCTGCGCCTGAACCTGGCCAGCGAGCCTGACTTCCTGGATCCCGCTCTGAACAGCTCCGTTGACGGTGCCTGCCTGGCTGCCAACACCTTCTCCGGCCTGTACACCTACGACGCCCAGGGCAACACCGCTCCTGCCTGCGCCGAGAGCTACACCGTGTCCGAAGACGGCTGCACCTACACCGTGACCCTGAAGGAAGGCCTGAAGTGGTCCGACGGCAGCGACCTCACCGCCGCTGACTTCGAGTACAGCTGGAAGCGCGCTGCCAGCCCTGTCACCGCCGCTGACTACGGCTACATGTTCTCCTCCTTCGTGGGCTACGAAGAAGGCAACATCGACGTCGTCGCCGCCGACGCCCGCACCCTGGTCTTCACCCTGGTCGCTCCCTGCGCCTACATGGAAGACCTGATGGCGTTCCCCACCTTCTATCCTGTCAAGCAGAGCGAAGTTGAGAAGTTCGAAGACTGGGATGTCAACCCCGGCCACTGGTGCCAGGAAGCCGGCTTCGTCTCCAACGGCGCCTATGTCTGCACCGGCTGGACCCATGACGAATCCATGGTTTACGAGAAGAACCCCTACTGGTACGACGCTGACTCCGTCACCGTCGAAAAGCTGGAGTTCATGCTCTCCGCTGACGACACCGCCATCTACGCCGCCTACAATGCCGGCAACCTGGACTTCGCCGACTCCGTCCCCACCGACGAGATCGCTGCCCTGCTGAACAACCCCGAGTTCCACATCGTGGACGAGCTGGGTACCTATTACGTGGCCTTCAACTGCAAGAGCTCCCTGTTCGAGGGCAAGACCCCCGAGGAAGCTGCCTGCATGCGTCTGGCCTTCTCCCTGCTGATCGACCGTGACTACATCTGCGAGAACATCGGTCAGACCGGCCAGGTCGCTGCCAATGCCTACATTCCTCTGGGCATGGCTGACGGCGCCGGCGGCATCTTCAAGACTGACGCCATCGGCCAGGGCTACTACGATCCCTACGCCATCAACAACGACTACGAAGGCACCGTTGCCCAGGCCATCACCCTGCTGAAGGCTGCCGGCTTCAAGTTCACCGAGGACGGCATGCTGTCCGAGGAGACCCCCATTGTCATTGAGTACCTGACCAACGTGGCCACCAGCCATGTGGCCGTTGCCGAGTCCATGCAGCAGGACTTTGCCGCTGTGGGTATCGAAATGTCCATCGCCCAGCAGGACTGGAACGTTTTCCTGCAGGAGCGTAAGAACGGCAACTTCGACATCGCCCGCGAAGGCTGGATCGCCGACTTCAACGACCCCATCAACATGCTGGAGATGTGGATCACCGAGTCCGGCAACAACGACTGCCAGTTCGGCCGCTAAGGCTTCGGCAAAGCTGCGCAAGTAAAAAAGAAACAGAGCGGCACTTCTTCGGAAGTGCCGCTCTTTTCTGCTCTGCGGAATAAAAAACGCCGCCGCAAAAATGCGGCAGCGCAAATGTGCCTTGTAAGAAGCAGGTCGCTCAGTCCTCCGTGCCCTTCAGGAGGCAGTAATTCAGGAAGTTCTCTTCCGGCACGGAGAGATTCACTTCCACATCCTCTTCGGGAACGCCCTGATAGAAGCTCAGCAGCCGCTTGTCCAGCAGACCCCGGGCAAAGAGCAGCTCCTTTGTGTCCCGGTTTTCGCAGCAGACCTGCAGCAGGGCGGTGAAGTGCAGCCAGTTCATCTTGCCCCGGTTGGATTCGATTTGTGACAGGGTCACGCGGCTGACGCCGCAGGCATTCTCCATTTCTTCCTGGGTCATGCCCAGACGTTTGCGGATGTCGGGCAGGAACTCCGACATCATGCCGCAGTATCTGTTCCGATCTTCCTGTGTAAGCTGCATTCCTTTTTTCATCATGCCTCTTCTCTTTTCACTGCAAGTATGTTACCATTGTAAAGTGTATGGTTGGCATACAGTCAACAGCAAAATGCTTGATTTCGAAAGGGAATTGCATTGGAAAAAATAAGCAAGAGGCTTTTGCCCATCAGCCGCTTCGCGGCTTACTGCGGAACGACCCGCCAGACTCTGCAGCATTACGACCATATCGGACTGCTGAAGCCCACCGCGGTGGGGGAACAGGGCTACCGCTACTATGATGCCCTCCAGGGCTACGATTTCCGCCTGATCAATTCTCTGCGCCGCGGTGGCTGCTCTCTGGATGAGGTGTCGGAGATTCTCAATTCCGGCGATATGGAGCAAATGCAGGAGCTTCTGAGTCAGAAGGAAGCGGATCTGCACCGGGAGATGCAGCGCATCCGGCAGGAGCAGATGCTGCTGCGGCGTACAGCTGCCACCCTGAAGTTTATGCTGCAGTTTTCTGCCAATGAGCCGAAGCTTTGCAGTTTCTCCCATAATCTGCCGGTGCTGGCCTTCCACTTTGCCTGTCCCACCCGCTATGATGAAGCCGGTTTTTATGAAACGCAGCTGGACTTTGCTTCCTTCTGCGCTGCACACGGCGAAATACAGCCCTATCCCTATTGCTTTGCTCTGACGGAGGAGGAAGTGCTGGGTCCCCTGAAGCGCTACAGCAGCATATACTGTCCCTACAGCGGGCCGGTGGCCCGGGAGATGGAGCTGTACCGCATCCCGGCAGCCGACTATGTCATCATGCGGGCGGAGCCTAAGGGCAATCCCACGGACCGGGAGGATGCCTATGCCAGGCTGTTTTCCTTCATGCGGGCCCATGACTACCGGGTGAGCGGCGAAAGCTATGAGCTTCCCGTGGTGGTGCCCAAGGGGCAGCGGCAGGGGGAACGCTTCCCTGTGCTCCACGCAATTCCCGTCAGGAAAGAGAGGTAAGGGCAATGGCTGAATATTCCCCGGAGGCCCAGAGCCTGATGGTTCTGTGGAACTGCATGTCGTTGAACATGCGCAGCGCCCTGGTGCGCGCCCGCTATCTGGAAAAGAAGGCTGCGGAGACGGGTAAGGAAGCCTACCTCCGCTCCAAATTCCGGGAGTATCGGGTGCGGGAGCTGTACAATATGATCGGCAAGGAGATGCGGGCCCTGTCCCAGGCGGATGGTGTGGAGCGCAGCATGCCATCCGACCCGGAAGGGGAGCGGACTGTGGGCTTTGCCCGCTTCGTGGACTTCCGCATCAGTGAGAAAGCTTTTCCCGAGATGGAGCTGCGCATGGGCCGCCTGAACAAGCTGGTCCTGAATCTCACGGTGATCCTCTGCGGCATCAGGCTCTGACACAGCAACAAAAGAAAAGCGCCCCCGGTGCCTTTCGGGAAGGCACCGGGGGCGCTCTGCGCATATGAGGGATGGTCAGATGTGGATGCAGGCCTGGAACGCCTGATTCACCGCTTCGCTGATGGTGGCGGACTTGCGGCAGTCACCCACGAAGTGGACGCTGGTTTCCGGCGCACAGTGGCGCAGGGCTTCCACGGTAGCCCAACGCTCCTTCATACCCAGGGCCAGCAGCACGGTGTCGCAGGGCAGCTCGCGAAGCTGTCCGCTGACCATGTCTTTGACCACCACGCAGTCGTCCTTGACTTCCTGCAGGGCCGTGGCGTACAGAACGGGCAGCTTGCGCTCGGCGAAGATGGCGCGGAATTCCTTGGCGCTGGTGCCGGCGCTGGCGGAGAGCTTTTCGAAGGAAGTTTCCGCATCCAGCATTTCGATGACGGTGACGTCCCTGCCCAGATTGGCGTAATCCAGCGCGGCTTCCAGACCCACGCTTCCGGCACCGGCAATGACGATCTTTTCGCCCACGACGGCCTTGCCCAGCTCCGCATCGGGAGCCCAGGCCACGTGGGGCTTGCGGATGCCGGGGATGCTTCCGGGGATGATGGGGTCGGCACCCACGGCGATGACGATGGCGTCATACTGTTCCAGATCCAGAAGGTCTTTGGTGGCTTCGGTGTTCAGCAGTACCTTTGCGCCCCGCTCAATGCACTGGGCGGTGGTGTGGCGCATCCACTTCAGGTAATCCTGGGCGTCAATTTTGAAGGGAGGTGCGGCGGCGCCGATGACATTCCCGCCGATCTCGCCGGACTTTTCGTAGAGGGTCACATCATGTCCCCGGTCCAGCAGGGTCTGCGGGGCCTGCACACCGGCGGGGCCGCCGCCGATGACGGCGACGCGCTTCTTCACCGGGGCCTTGGGCACCACGCCGTCGGGGAAGAGGCCGGTCATGGCGGACATGGGGTTAATGGCGCAGTAGATAGGCTTGGGAATGAAGAGGTGCTTGGTGCAGGTATCGCAGCGCAGGCAGGGACGGCGATCCTCGGGCCGATCCTCGGCATACTTCCGGGGCATGTCCGGGTCGGCCATCAGGGGGCGGCACATGGCCACAAAGTCGGCCCAGCCATTGGCGATAATCTCTTCGGCGTAATCCAGACTGGTGATGCTGCCCACGGTGGTGACCAGCAGGTCGGGGTACGCCTTTTTGATGTCCCGGGCATAGTGAACGTTGAAGCAGCGCTCCATGAGATAGTTCTGGCACCAGTTGCGGTAATAGGCCATGTTATAGTCGCTGTGGAGGCCGGCGGAGACATGGAGGATGTCGATGTGGTCCTTCAGATAGCCGATGAGCTCCAGCGTTTCTTCAAAATGCATGCCATCGGGGGCAATTTCGTCAGCAGAGATGCGGTATTCGATGACGAAGTTTTCGCCGCAGTGACGGCGAATGGAGTCGCAGACTTCGATAGCGAAGCGGGCCCGGTTTTTGGTGCTGCCGCCGTATTCATCGCTGCGGTGGTTGTAGAGGGGGCTGGTGAACTGGCTGATGAGGTTGCCGTGACCGCCGTGGACCAGGACGATGTCCATGCCCGCCCGCTTCATCATGCCTGCGGCTTTGCCGTATTTCTCTACGGTCTCGTGGATCTTTTCCTGAGTCATCTCAATGGGGTAGATGGGGTCGCGGCCGTTTTCCGCAGCCCGCTTCAGTTCGTTCTCCGTCAGGCGGGAGGAAGAACTGTAGGGGGCATGACCCACGGTCTCATAGGCGGTGTTCTCGCCGTTATGGTTGATCTCAAAGGAAGCGTGGCAGGCATACTCCCTGCACATGTCGGCATACCAGGTCATGGGGAGTACGCCATCGGGGTTGGCCAGGTCCAGCTGATAGGCTTCGTCCTTGCACTCGGTGATGTCAATGGAACAGTTGCCCACATACAGGGTGCAGGCGCCGCCCCGGGCGAACATGCGGAACCAGTCCACGAAATCGTGGGTGACCAGACCGTCGGTGCTGGCCAGGTTGGGGGAGGGGGGTGCCAGGGTGATACGGTTTTTGAAATCGATGCCGCGGATGCGGATGGGCTGAAAAACGTGCTTGTATTTGGAACCCATGTAAAATCTTCCTTTCCTTGCGGTAGCTGCCGCGCCGGGCAGGGCAGCAGCGTGTTTTAAGAATATTATAGCGGATTGTATTCTGCTTTTCAACACGCTCCGTTTGCCGCCGTGATGCAAAAAGCCCGCTGCAGCAGGGCTGCAGCGGACCGGTATATGTACTGAGGTTTAGGCAGGTTCGTTATCCACCACTTCCACATGGAAGGTAAGGGGGAAGTAGCCCCGCTGCTTCTGATAGAGCTCGTAGAATTCCTCCGGGGCAAGGGCGGGGGAGAAGTAGAATCCCTGGGCGTAGCGGCAGCCCAGCGCCAGAAGACGGCGGCACTGGTCGGCCCGCTCCACACCCTCGCAGATGACATCGATGCCCAGCCGGTGGGCAATGTCCACGATGCCGGGGATGATGGCGGAATTCCGGGACTTGATCTCCGGCTCATCGGTGAGGAACTTCCGGTCCAGCTTCAGGGTGCGGAAGCTCAGCTCCTGCCAGATGTTAATGCCTGCATAACCGGAGCCGAAGTCGTCGATGGAGGTGGTAAAGCCGTAGGAACGGAGGAGTTTTCCGAATTCCCGGGCAGTTTTGAATTCGTCCAGCAGGATGCTTTCCGTCATTTCAAATTCAATGAGAGAGGGAGGCACATGGTTGCGCTCGGCGATGTCCTTTAACAGTTCCGCATCGTCCAGGTTCTGCAGGTGGAGGCGGGAGAGGTTTACCGAGGTACAGACTACGGGAAAGCCTTCCTGCAGGCGCTTGCTCATATAGGCGCAGACCTGCTCAAAAATGAGAAAGTCCAGGGCGACCACATCGCCGGACTGCTCCAGCACGGGAATGAAACTGTCAGGGTAAATGATGTTTCCGCTTTCATCCAGTCGGCGGGCAAGGGCCTCGGCGCCGGTGATCTGCCCGGTCAGCAGGTCTACCTTGGGCTGCAGATAATGGACAAAGCGCTTTTCCCGCATGGCCATGTGATACTCCAGCTCCGCCTGATTGCGCAGGAGAAAGTTTTCGCGCATGTGGCTGCGGAACATCACCGGAGGGCAGCCCGGTGTGGCACGGGACTGCTTTCTGGCCAGTGCTGCGTTGTCAATGGCGTCAATGAGGTTGTCCGTATTCACCGGGGCGATGCCGCAGCAGGTCCGAAGATTTGCCAGCGGGTATTTTTTTCGCGCCTCCCGGAGCAGGTAATTCTCGTAATCCTTCAGCACCGAACTCAGATCTTCCATGGTCTGAGGGTGCTTTGTCAGCACCAGAAACAGAAAATGACCCGGTGCGATGTTCTCCACCATGGCCACCTCGGGAACCGTGGGAAGCACATGCTCCACCAGGGTGATGATCTCATCGCCGGCACTCTGCCCGTAATGAAAGTTCACGAAGGAAAACTCCACAAAATCCAGATCAAACCAGAAGGCGGTGTCGTTCCCCACATGTCCCCGGACACGCTGCTCCGCCCGGGCCCAGAATTCCGGTTGCCTGTACATGTATTGCGCCTCTTTTCTATCAGCGATTTAGTGTAACGTGGACAAAAAATGTTGCAAAAAATGTTGCTTTTCTCAAATCTTCGGGCATTATAGCACCACAGTGGGTATATTTCAAGACTTTTTTTGAGTGTGAGAATAAAATATTTCGATTTCTGCGGAGCGGACACCGAAGTCCTTTCCGGATACCGCAAACCTGTTCTGCCAAGACGGGTTTCTGCGAAAAAAAGGGGAAAAAAGACCCGCAGGCATGCCTGCGGGTCTTTCAAAGCAATGTTTACTTCCAGGAGAAGGTGACAAGGCCCATCACATAGATCACGATGACCGCGATGGGGACCACGATGGAGAAAATAGGCCTCATCCAGTTCTTCACCTTCAGGCCGGAGCCGGCGTTGGCTTCGGCAAGGAACTTGTCCCAGCCCCAGCCGTAACGCTTGAAGCAGCAGAAGAGGACGAAGATCAGAGAGCCGAGGGGCAGCAGGTTGAAGCTGACGATGAAATCCCACAGGTCCAGCCAGGCAGAGCCTTCGGCAAAGGGTACAAAGCCGCTGAAGGTGCTGTAGCCCAGGGCGGTGGTGGTGGACAGAATGAGGATGCCGATGCCGCAGACGATGCAGCCCTTGGGACGGCTCCAGCCGGTGAGCTCACGGACACAGGCCAGAATGTTCTCAAACACGGCGAAAACGGTGCTCATGGCGGCAAAGACCATGAACAGGAAGAAGATGCTGCCCCAGAGGCGGCCGCCGTTCATGTTGTTGAACACGGTGGCCATGGTGTCGAACAGCAGGCCGGGGCCGGCGCCCACTTCCACGCCGTAGGTGGCGCAGGCGGGGAAGATGATGAGGCCGGCGGTGATGGCCACGAAGGTGTCCAGAACGACCACGTTCACGGATTCGCCCATCAGAGAGCGTTCCTTGCCGATGTAGCTGCCGAAGATGGCCATGGAGCCGATACCGAGACTCAGCGTAAAGAATGCCTGGTTCATGGCGCCCACGATCACATTGGGGGTGATCTTCTTGAAGTCGGGCAGCAGGTAGAACTTCAGGCCTTCGCCGGCGCCGGAAAGAGTCAGGCTGTTAATGGCGAGGACCACCATGAGGATCAGCAGAGCGACCATCATGTACTTGGTCACCCGTTCCAGACCACCCTGCAGCTTGAAGCTGAGGACCAGGAAGCCGATGATCACAACGATCACCATGAAGAGCATGTTGACGCCGGGGTTGGTGATCATGCTCACGAAGCCCAGGTCGGCAGTCTGACCGGTGACAAACTTATAGAAGTAGTACAGGAGCCAGCCGGCGACGGTGGTGTAGAAGCTCATGAGGCAGATGTTGCCGAACAGGGCAAGATAGCCGTGCAGATGCCATTTCTGGCCGGGCTTCTGCAGCTTCTGGTACATTTTCACAGGGCTCGCCTGTGCTGCACGGCCCAGTGCAAACTCCATGACCATTACGGGGATGCCCAGGAGGAGCAGGCAGATGACATAGACCAGCACGAAGCTGCCGCCGCCATACTGACCGGCCATCCAGGGAAATTTCCATACATTGCCGCAGCCGATGGCGCAGCCGGCGCTCAGGAGGATGAACCCGAGGCGCGAGGAAAGGTGTTCACGTT
>JAZSQG010000171.1:0-2107 GCA_045537855.1 Oscillospiraceae bacterium | reverse complement strand
GACGTGATCGTGGACTTTTCCTTCCACACCAGCGTCCACGCCCTGATGGACTACGCCGTGAGCCGGAAGCTCCCCGTGGTGGTGGCCACCACCGGCCACAGTCCGGAGGAGCTGGAATGCATCCGCGCCGCCGCAGAGCAGGTCCCCGTGTTCCACGCGGCCAACCTGTCTCTGGGCATCGCCCTGCTCATCCGCTTTGCCAGGCAGGCGGCGGCAGCCTTCCCCGATGCGGACATCGAGATCGTGGAAGTGCACCACAACCGCAAGGTGGACGCCCCCAGCGGCACCGCTCTGGCCCTGGCCGAAGCGGTAGCCGAAGTGCGGGAGGGCAGCAGCGTGGTGGCGGGCCGCTCCGGCTTCGGCAAGCGCGTCCCCGGGGAGATCACCGTCCACGCCCTGCGCATGGGCAACATCCCCGGCCAGCACGAAGTGCATATCACCACCGATACCCAGCAGCTCACCCTCCGCCACGAGACCCACAGCCGGGCCCTTCTGGCCGAAGGCGCCCTCAGCGCCGCCCGCTTCCTGCAGGGCAAGGCCCCCGGCTATTACGGAATGGAGGATATGATCCATGGCTGAGCAGATCCGCGTAGGCATCGTGGGCTACGGAAACCTGGGCAAGGGGGCGGAAGCCGCCATCGCCCAGAACCCGGATATGTGCCTCAGCGCCATCATTACCCGCCGGGGTCCCGGCGCCGTGCAGCCCCGCACGGCAGGCGTCCCCGTCTATGCGCTGGCTGACATCGAGACGCTCAAGGGCAAAGTGGATGTGCTGCTTGCCTGCGGAGGCAGCGCCACCGACCTTCCCGAGCAGACCCCGATGCTGGCCCGCCACTTCTGCGTGGTGGACAGCTTTGACACCCACGCCAAGGTGCCCGAGCACTTCGCCGCGGTGGACGCGGCGGCCCGGGAGGGTGGCAATGTGGCCCTCATCAGCGCCGGCTGGGACCCGGGTCTCTTTTCCCTCACCCGGCTGTATGCCCGGGCCTTCCTGCCCCAGGGCGAGGATTATACCTTCTGGGGCCGTGGCGTGAGCCAGGGCCATTCCGACGCCATCCGCCGCATCCCCGGCGTGCTGGATGCCCGGCAGTACACCGTGCCGGTGCCCGAAGCGGTGGCCGAGGTGCGCGGCGGCAACTGCCCCAGCCTCAGCACCCGGCAGAAGCACACCCGGGAATGCTACGTGGTGGCCGCGCCGGATGCCGACCGGGACGCCATTACCGAAGCCATCGTCACCATGCCCAACTATTTTGCCGACTACGATACCAGCGTCACCTATATCAGCGCCGAGGAAATGGCCCGGGAGCACAGCGGCCTGCCTCACGGCGGCTTTGTCATCCGCAACGGCAGCAGCGGCCTGGACGGGGAGCACCGCCAGACCATGGAGCTGCGCCTTGCGCTGGACTCCAACCCGGAATTTGCTTCCAGCGTGGTGCTGGCCTGTGCCCGGGCCATCGTCCGCCTCCACCGCAAGGGGGAATCGGGCTGCCGCACCATTTTCGACCTCCCCCCCGCCCTGCTGAGCCCTCTGGAGCCGGAGGAGCTGCGGGCCCATCTCCTGTGAGAAAGGGTTTCGACATTTATGCTGCATACCAACATCAGCCGTAACGCCGCCGGCCACCTCTGCTTTGCCGGTCACGATATTGTGGAGCTGGCCAAAGACTTCGGCAGCCCCGCCTATCTGCTGGACGCCGGGCGTCTGCGGGATAACTGCCGCACCTACACGGAAAGCCTCCGCCGGGCCTTCGGGCCGGATTCCCTGCCCTTCTATGCCAGCAAGGCCCTGTGCTTCGCGGGCATCTACCCCATCCTGAAGGAGATGGGCATGGGGGTGGACGTCGTTTCCGGCGGTGAACTCTACACCGCCCTGAAGGCGGGCTTCCCTGCCGGGCGCATCTGCTTCCACGGCAACAGCAAGACCGATGAGGAAATCCGCTTCGCCCTGGAGCAGGGCGTGGGCTGGTTTGTGGTGGATAACCGGGAAGAACTGGAGGTGCTGGGCGCCTTCGCTTCCGCCGCCGGAAAAACACAGAACATCCTTCTCCGGGTCACCCCCGGCATCGACCCCCACACCTTCGAGGCGGTGAACACCGGCAAGCTGGACTGC
>JAZSQG010000104.1:0-2673 GCA_045537855.1 Oscillospiraceae bacterium | reverse complement strand
TCGAAGGAGGCAGCCAGGCCGCCCCAGGTCTCGCAGAAGATGGAGGGGTCCATCAGCTTCAGGTCGGGGCTGATCTCGGGACGGAAGTCCATGTTGGCCAGGATGTCCTTCTCCAGATCCATGCCGGGGGCGATCTCGATGAGGGTCACCTTCCCGTCGATGAGCTGGAACACGGCACGCTCGGTGATGTACAGCACGGTCTGGCCCTGCTCGGCGTACTGGCCGGCGAAGGTGATCTGCTTGACCTTGTTGACGAACTTGCGGATGTCGCCTTCCTGGACGATCTCCAGCTTGCCGTCGCCCACCTTCACCTTGGCATGGCCCATGAAGGTGCCGCAGAAGAGCACCTTGGGGGTGCTGCGGGTGATGTCGATGAAGCCGCCGGGGCCGGTCATCATCTTGCCCAGATAGCTGGTGTTGTTGTTGCCGTCCACGTCCACTTCGCCAAGGCCCAGGCAGGTCATGTTCAGGCCGCCGCCGTTGATGAAGTCGAACATATAGCCGTGATCGATGCAGGCTTCGGCATTGTAGGCCGCGCCGAAGTGGGGCAGGGCGGAGGGCACGCCGCCCACCATGCCGCTCTCGGTGCTCATGGTGATCTGGTCAATGTAGGCGGGATTCTCCTCGTTGATGACCTTGGCCATGTCGGCGGGGATGCCCACGCCCACGTTGATGACGTCGCCCTTCTTGACTTCGGCGGCGCAGCGGCGGCAGATGATCTTCCGCTCGTCGAACTTCATGCGCTCGATGGAGTCCATGGGCTTCTTGATCTGGCCGGAGAAGGCGGGCTCGTAGTAGATGCCCTCGGTCTGCCAGCAGGCGTCCTGGGTGGTGGCCTGGACCACGTAGTCCACAAGGATGCCGGGGATCTTCACGTCTTTGGGCTTGAAGGTGCCCTTCTTGGCCAGGTATTCCACCTGCACGATGACGATGCCGCCGCTGTTGCGGGTGGCGGTGGCCACGGGCAGGGCCTCGGTGATGAAGCTCTCATGATCGAAGGTGATGTTGCCGTTTTCATCGGCCACGGTGCCGCGGAGCAGTGCCACGTCGCACTTGAAGCCCTTGTAGAACAGGTACTCTTCGCCCATGAAGTCGATGAGCTCCACCCGATCCTCGGTGGTGCACTCGTTCATCTTGCCGCCCTGGACGCGGGGGTCCACGAAGGTGCCCAGACCGACCTTGCTGATGAGGCCGGGACGGCCGGCGGCGACTTCACGCCACAGGTTCACGATGACGCCCTGGGGCAGGCACCAGCACTGGAGCTGGTTGTTGAGGGCCAGGTCACGCATGGCAAAGGCGGAGCCGACATGGGCGCCGCTCCAGCGGGTGACGAGACCGGGGCCGGCTTCGCCCAGACGGGTGATGCCGCGGGTCTTCCAGTCGCCCATGGCGCTGCCCTGGCGCACGTCCAGGTCGCAGGGATGACCGGTCTCTTTGAAGCGGTCGCGGATGGCGCAGGCGATCTCTTCCGGCCAGCCGGCCAGACCCATACCGCAAACGCCTACGGTAGCATGGTCGGGAATCAGGGCAGCCGCTTCCTGCGCGGTAATGAATTTTGCCATTTCCTTATCCTCCTACATGGTGAATCTTTTGATTTTTTTTCTTAAAGACCCAGGGCCTCCCGGGCCTGATCTTTCAGTGTTGCAAGGGCAAGCTTGCCGCTGCCCGTTTTGGGAAGTGCCGACAGGAGCAGCACGTAGCGGGGTACCTTATAGGCGGCCAGCTGCCCGGCCACCAGTTCCCGGATCTCCTCCGGACTGACGGTCTCCGCACCCGGCGCGGGAACCACGCAGGCACAAATTTCCTCCCCGTAATGATCGTCCGGCACGGCCACGGCCTTGACCTCCCGGATGCGGGGGTCGGCCAGGATGGCCGCCTCGATCTCCCCGGGGGAGATGTTTTCGCCGCCCCGGATGATGAGCTCCTTCAGTCTGCCCGCAAGGTGCAGGCAGCCTTCTTCGTCCAGCCAGCCCAGGTCGCCGGTGTGGAGCCAGCCGTCTTCTTCCAGGGTCTGGCGGGTGAGCTCCGGCTGATTGACATAGCCCAGCATCACGCTGAAGCCCCGGATGCAGACTTCCCCCGTCTGCCCCACGGGGAGGCTTTCCCCGGTGCGGATGTCCCGGATCTGCCCCTCCAGCCCCTCCAGGAAGCGGCCCACGCTGCTCTCCCGCAGGTGAATGGGCGCGTCGGGGGAGATGAAGGTGAGGCCGGCGGTGGCCTCCGTCTGCCCCAGAGAGGGGGCCAGGGAGATGCCCAGTGCCTGCTCCACCCGGTGGAAAAACTCGGGCGTGTACACCGCGCCGCCGATGTAGCCGGTGCGCAGGCTGCTCAGGTCGAAGTCCGCCAGGTCCCGCCGCCCCAGCAGGGCGGAGAAGAGGGTGGGGACGGCGCTGAACACCGTGCAGCGGTGGATGGAGACAGCTTCCAGCAGGCGCTTGGTGCGCCGCTCGGGGGGAAAGTACAGGCAGGCGCCGCAGCAGAGGGCGGCCAGAATGATACCGGTGAGGCCGAAGCAGTGAAACATGGGGATGGCCACGCAGAGCTTATCCCGCTCCGTCATGGCGATGGTGTCCACCTGCGCCTGGGCCACATTGACCCGGGCAAAGTGGGTGGTAAGTACGCCCTTGGCGGCCCCGGAGGTGCCGGAGGTGAAGATGATCACATCCGGGTCTT
>JAZSQG010000257.1:0-21200 GCA_045537855.1 Oscillospiraceae bacterium | reverse complement strand
TTTGCCACCGGCCCCACTGCCGACTACCTCTTTGAAGAAGGGGAGGCCCCTGCGGGCGCCCTGCCGGTGATTCAGATGCGGGGCGAAAAGGACGTGCTGGGCGGCAGCGGCGCAGAGGGAGAAAACTTTGATATTTACGAGCTGCGCTACTCCATGAACGATTTGAACCGGGAGATCTGGGTCGGCCCCAACGGGCTGGACAGCCTTCCCGTTCTCACCGTCCGGGGCAAGGATAATTTCCTTGCCTATCGGGGCAGCAAGGCGGACCTGATCCACTGGGAAGTTCGGGATATGGGCCACCGGGAGCCCCCCTGCGAAGCCCAGACCTTCTGGGACTGCCTGTATTCCGGCGCAAGACGCGGGGAAAACGGCCCTGAGCAGAGCCCAGCCCGCCGCACGCTGGCAGGTGATGAGGACAGCTTTGTCCTTTCTCTGGGAAGCCGCAGCCTGTATCGGAAGGATCAGGTGCAGCTGATGAGTGACAATCACAACGCCATTGTGCGCCTGCTGAAGCCCAATGCCGTGGGCGGCTTCGGCAGCTTCGGTCTGGAGGAAATGCTGGAAACGGAAGCCATGTATGCCCCTGTGGAGTTCTTCCGCACTGCCTTCGGCGCCGACCTGAGCTTTGCCCCCGACGGGAGCCGGGTGGCCGTTCGCTTCCCCGATGGGAAGGAAGCGGTGTTCTACGGCAGCAGCAGTCTGGTGCGCTATGAGGACGCCTATCAGTCCATGAAGAAGCCCTGCGTGCAGCTTTGCGGTGTCTTCTACGTGCCGGTGGGAGAATTCTGCGAGGATATAATGAACCTCTGCGTCAGTGTGGCGGATGACTGTATGCTCATTTCCGGACATCAGGCCCAGCTGGGCCGCTATACCGCCCGGGTTCTCCGGGCCATTCTGGGGGGCGAGCGCCGTCCGCCGGAAGCCAAATAAAGTACAGGTAAAGTGATTTGAGAGCCCTTCGGGAAATTCCCGAAGGGCTCTTTTTCTGTGGACATGTTTCCGGGGCCGAGCGCATAAGCTTTAGGGAAAACCGGGCGGAAGGGAGGCGGAAAAATGAAGGCTGCGGACATGTTCGACCGGGCGGCTCTGCTGCTTCCGGAAAAGCTCCGGGCGCAGGCCCTGTTTCTGGACAGGCCGCTCCGGGCCGGGGCGGAGGAAATTCGCCTTCGCAGCGGCCTGGGCGCCTGCATTACGCTGGATGGCTGTGCCTATCCCCTGAAGGGGGCCGTGGGCAGCGAGGAGATCGGAGAGGTGCTGGAAAAAGCCTCACGCTCCAGCATCCACAGCGTGCAGGAGAGCCTCCGGGCGGGCTACCTGACGGCTCCCGGGGGCTTTCGCATCGGTGTATGCGGAACGATGGCCCTGAAGGACGGCGTACCCGCGGGGTTCCGGCAGGTTTCCTCCCTCTGTATCCGCATCCCGCGGGAACGGCGCTGCGTCACGCCGGAGCTTGTTGCCCGCCTGCGGGATGCTTCCGTTCTGGTGATCGCGCCGCCGGGGGCGGGGAAAACCACCTTCCTGCGGGAACTGATGCGCTGCGTCTCCGACAGCGGGCGGCGGATGGCCCTGGTGGACGAGCGCAGCGAGCTGGCAGCCATGGAAAGCGGCAGGCCGCAGTTTGATGTGGGCTGCAATACGGATGTGCTGGAGCTGTGTCCCAAGGCGCTGGCGGCGGAGATGCTCCTGCGGAGCATGTCGCCCCAGACGGTGGTGATGGACGAGCTGGCGTTTGAGCGGGATTGGGAGACGGTGCGCCGTCTGCGTTCCTGCGGCGTGGAGGTGTATGCCAGCATGCACGGCGCGGGTGCGGAGGACCTGCGGCGGCATCGCGTGGAGGAAGGACTTTTTTCCCTGACCGTGACCATTCAGCGGCAGGGGAAAGGGCGCAGTTATCTGGTGGAGGAATACGGTCTATGATCCAATACATCGGTGCGGGGATCGTAGTGGCGGGCTGCACGCTGCTGGGCTGCAGCGGCGCGGAGCGCTCCCGGCAGCACTGCAGAGCCCTGCGCAGCCTCATCGGACTGCTGGAACGGATGGACGGGCAGCTGGAAGGGCTGTTGACACCGCTTCCGCAGCTGATGGCAGAGCTCAGCAGGCAGGCGGAGCAGCCTGCTGCGGAGTTCTGCGCCAATGCGGTCTGGTTTGCGGAAAAGCGCGGGGCGAGTTTTCGCGGCGCCTGGGAGCGGGCGGTGGAAGAAACGGA
The DNA here is from genome assembly GCA_045537855.1 of Oscillospiraceae bacterium. Taxonomy (GTDB): domain Bacteria; phylum Bacillota; class Clostridia; order Oscillospirales; family Oscillospiraceae; genus UBA1774. The sequence continues at coordinate 18,994 of JAZSQG010000257.1, read as the reverse complement.
GTCCCTCTGTCTGCTGGAAGAAGAACAGATGGCCCTGAGAAGCCTGGGAAGCGTTCTGGGGCGTACGGAGCTGGAGACCCAGCTCCGCGCCATTCGGCGCACAAAGAAGCGGCTGGAGCTGTTTCTGGAGCTGGAGGAGAAGGAACGGACGCAGAAAAACAAGCTCCGCGCAGCGTTGGGGGCGGGCGCGGGGATTACCCTGGCAATCCTGCTGCTGTAAGAAAACGGAGCTTCCATGCGGAAATGGAGCAGGGCGGCTGTTTTGCAACACAGCCACCCTTTTTTAAGCGTGATTCAGAAGTAAAACCGCTGAACCTCATGGCTTCAATGGTCGGATTTCAGACCGGCTCCGCACATGGTCAGCAGGCAGTCTTCGGCCTGACCGTAAAGCTCGCAGTAATGCAGATAGGCGGCATAGTTAGCGGCAGTGGTGTGCTCGCAGTAAATGCCGTTTCGTGCCAGCGCTTCCCGGGCCGGAAGGATCCTATCCTCGAGGGCTGTGACAAACTGAATGCCGTACTTTTTGGTGTAAGCCAGGATTTCTTCGCCGCGCATGGGCTTTCCGATGGCGATGCCCTCGGCCAGAGTGGGCCTGGGCGTCACCGGGGTGGGGGTATCCCCGCCGACCCTGGCGGACTGAAGCAGGGGATCGCAGGATTCGCTCTGGATGCCGATGATCTGGGGCATCCTGTCGATCACGCCGCTGCGCAGCAGTTCTTCCAGGCCCTTGATGGCGCCCAGAAACAGCGTGCCGTTTCCCACGGGAATAAAGATGTTCCGGGAGATTCGGTGGAGCTGTTCGTAAACCTCGTAGATATAGGTTTTCGTGCCCTCATAGAAGAAGGGGTTGTACACGTGGTTTGCATAGTATACGCCCTCTTTTTCCACCCGGGTGCGGCAGACATCGGCACAGTGGTCCCGGCTGCCCGGTACGACTGTGACCCTGGCACCGTGGGCGCGGATCATGTCAATCTTCTTGGGGGAGGTTCCTTCGGGAACGAAAATTTCACAGGCGATGCCCGCCCTGCCGCAGTAGGCGGCTACGCTGTTTCCGGCATTGCCGCTGCTGTCCTGTACCACCTCGGTCACGCCGATGGATTTGCAGTGGGCCACCAGCACCGCAGCACCCCGATCCTTGAAGGACAGCGTAGGCATGTAGTAGTCCATTTTCAGCAGTACATGGTCGTCATAGCGCAGCACAGGGGTGAGACCCTCTCCCAGCGTGATGCTTCGCCAGCCCTCGTCCATCAGGGGAAGAAAGCGGCGATAGCGGAAGAGGCTCCATTCCTCGCGGTCAATGTCGCGTTCCCGGAAGGGGGGTGGGGTAAAGTCCAGGTCCCACAGTCCGCCGCATGCGCAGTGGGAACGGCGGGTGGATACATCTTCGGTTTTGCCGCATTTGGAACAGACAAATTTCATGTTTCAGGTACCTCCGCGACTGCCATGACCTCCACCAGGCAGCCAAAATGCAGTTCGCTCACAGGCGTGATGACGCGGGCCGGTTTGTGTGTGCCGAAGTAAGCCGCGTACTCCCGATTGACGGTGTCCCAGTTTTCCATGTCGGTAACGTAAACCTGGCAAAACACCACATCATCGCTGCTGCAGCCTGCCTCTTTCAGCACCCGGTCCAGATTGTTGAGGGCCAGACGGGCGTGCACCTCGGGGCCGCCCTCGGGAACCTTTCGGGTATCGGGGTCGATGGAAAGCTGTCCGGAAACAAAGAGCAGATTGCCGCTCTGCACGCCGGGGGTATAGTGTCCCGGATTTTCGCCCCGGAAGGGAGGCGTGATCATGTTCATGGGAAAACCTCCTGCTTACTGCTTCATCAGAGCATCCACGGCGGAAAGAAATGCTTTTACGCCCGCTTTCAGAATGCTCTCGTCAAAATCGAACAAGGCGGTATGGTGACCGGAGGCCAGGGGAGTGAACAGGGCCATATAGCAGGCTTTTCCGCCGTGGGCGCGAACCGCTTCCATCATGCAGGAGAAGTCGTCCGTGCCGCCGGTCTGCACCGCTTCGGGTCTGGTGTACCGGAAATCGGGGAGGGCACTGGCTGCATCGGCCAGTATTTCGGCCAGGTCCGGGTCGCCGCTGCCGGTGGGACAGAGTCCCACGATGCGGCTGGTGTAGGAGCAGCCGAAGGCCTGGCAGGCTCCGGCGATGGTATTCAGGGCCGATTGGTAGAGCCGCTGCTCCACCTGCGTGTTGGAACCGCGGGTTTCCAGACGCAGGAAGCAGCGGTCGGGGGTCACATTCCGCCCGGTGCCGCCCTGAATGGTTCCGATGTTCAGACGGCCGCAGCCCCGGCCGTCCTGCAGGAAGCTCTGCATTCCCACCACGGCCAGACAAGCCGCGTTGATGGCGTTGCTGCCTTCCTGCGGGGCGAAGCCTGCGTGGGAACTTTGGCCCCTGATCTCTATGTCAAATTTCGTGGTGGCATACAGCCCGGTTTGGGTGCCCGCCATTCCGTTGCCTTCTTCGGAGCTGTAAATATGTGCGCCCAGCACTGCGTCCACGTCATCCAGCAGCCCGGTTTTGACCATGGCCAGGGCACCTCGGTCGCCCTCTTCGGCGGGCTGGAAGATAAGCTTCACTGTACCGCACAGTTCGTCGCGGTGCTCATGCAGCAGGGCGGCGGTGACCAGCCCGATGGCGGTGTGTCCGTCATGGCCGCAGGCGTGCATGCGATTGGGGTTTACACTGGCAAAGCCTTCGCGCCTGGGCCGATGCCCGGGGGCATCGGATTCCTGCAGATCGTTGCAGTCGATGTCCACCCGGAGGGCAACGGTGGGACCGGGTCTGCCTGTCTCGATGATCGCCACGGCACCGGGGCAGCCTGCCATCTGCGCCACCAGCCCGGGGTCGGCACCCTGCCGGACGGCCCGGCGCATTTCCGCCTCCCGGTATGCGGCGTCCGGATAGGCCCAGGCATAGTCCATATTCAGAATTCCGGGACCGAATTTGGGCTTCAGACCGTGTGATCGGAGAAAACTGACGATTTTTGCCGTGGTGCGGAACTCCGTCCAGCCGCTTTCCGCATAGCGGTGAAAATCCCGGCGCAGCGCGATCAGCTCCTCCTGATATGCGTCTGCCTTGGCAAACATGGTGTTCAGATCCATTTCAAATCCTCCTCGTTACCGGGGAAACGGACTTTCAACATAATGCTTTTCCTCAGTATATAGGATTTTCCTATGCGGTCAAGGCAGGTCAGGAAAATTCGGCAGCGAAAAAGGGACGGATGAGGCGGCAGGAAGCATGATTCGCAGAATCCCGGAGCTTTGTACACCCCCGCAGGCATAAACGCTCCGCTGCCGCCATAAAGTGTGGACAAGACCGCACGAAGGAGACTGATACATATGGACGTCGACCTCATTTTCAAAATCGCCGCCGTCGGCATCATCGTGGCGGTGCTGAATATTCTGCTGAGCCGCAGCGGGCGGGATGAGCAGGCGCTGATGGTGACGCTGGCGGGGCTTGTGGCCGTGCTGGTGATCGTGGTGCGGGAGATCAGCGATCTGTTTTCCCTGATCAAAAATCTTTTCGGGTTCTGAGGCGTGAAGCATGGACTGGGTATTCAAGGCTTCGGCCGCTGCCGTGACGGCGGCGGTGTTGGGGCTGGTCCTGAAAAAGCGGGACGGGGAACAGGCACTGCTGCTGGGTGCGGCAGCCGCGGCAGCAGTGCTGGCGGCAGCTCTGAGCGCTGCGGGAGAAATTCTGTCCTTCTTTCGGGAGCTGGGCCGGCAGGCGGGGATCAGCACGGCTCTGACGCTTCCCCTGCTGAAATGTGTGGGGATTGCCGTCACCGGGCGCCTTGCCTCCGACCTGTGCCGGGATGCGGGACAGGCAGCCAGTGCTTCGGCCCTGGAACTGGCCTGTGCCGTGGCGGCCACCTGTGCGGCGCTGCCCCTGCTGAAAAGCGTTTCCGCCATGGTGTTCCGCCTTGCCTGAGGCGCTTCCGGGCAGCGGCGCTCCTGCTGCTTCTGGGCCTTGTGCTGACGCTTCCGGCCCGGGCATATGATGCGGTGGAAGAAGAACTGGGGGAGCGGCTGGAAATTCGGGAAGTGGAGGAAGCCGCGCCGGAGCTGCCCGGCTCCGTGGGAGTGCTGGGGCTCACGGACCCCGAGGGGGTGCTGGCGGAGATTTTCTCCTCCGTCCTGAAAACGGAGCTGCTGGCGGATGCCCTGCGCAGCGCTGCCTCGGTACTGCTGGTGGTTCTGAGCTTTTCCGCTCTGAAAGGTGTATTCCGGACGGAGGGCGGTGCTTTAGACCCCGCGGAACTGGCCGGAACGGCGGCCATTGCCCTGACCGTGTCTGCCAGTCACAGCGGCCTGCTGGATTTGGGGTATCAGACGGTGGCAAAGCTGCAGGATTTTGCCAATGTGCTGCTCCCGGTCCTGGCTTCCGCGGTGACGGCTTCCGGGCAGCCGGGGAGCGGTGCGGCCAAGTATACGGCGGCTGCGCTGTTTCTCAACGTTCTGGTCAATGCAGTCAACGGCGCGGCCCTGCCGCTGGTGCAGCTGTATTTTGCCGCCGCGGTAGCGGAGGCTGCCACGGACAGCGGCGTCATCACCGGGGCGGTGAATCTTCTGAAGTGGATGGTGACCATGACGCTGACGGTGATCATGCTGGCCTTTACCCTGTATCTGAGCATCTGCTCCATTACCAGCGGGGCGGCGGATGCGGCGCTGACCCGCTCGGCCAAGACGCTCGTGAGTACCGCCCTGCCGGTGGTGGGAGGGATCGCGGCGGATGCGGCGGGAGCGATCCTGGCTTCCGCAGCGGTGATCCAGAAATCCCTGGGCGTGTTCGGCCTCCTGGCGGTCACAGCGTCGGTCCTGAGTCCCTTTGCCTATGTAGGCTCCCATTACCTGCTGTTCAAGGGCGCTTCTGCCCTTGCTTCCGGCGTGGCGGGCGGCAGGCTGGCCAAACTGGTGGGACGCTGCTCCGAAGCCTTTGGGATGACCCTGGCCTGTCTGGGGGCCTGCAGTCTGCTGGTCTACTTTTCCATCTTTTCCATGCTCAGCAGCTTTGCCCTATGATGGAAGTGCTGCGGATCTGGGTGAGGACCCTGGCTGCTGCGGCCCTCATTGCAGGAGGGGCGCTGGCCCTTGCACCCAATGGCCCGGCAAAAAGCGCGGTGCGCCTCTGCGCGTCCCTGCTGCTGCTGACGGTGCTGCTGGGACCCCTGCGGCAGCTGCGGCTGGAAGAGCTGGCCGAAGCCGTTGCTGCCCAGCGGATCCGGAGCCGGGAGCTTGGCGGCGCTGCCCAGGCGGATGCGGAGAGTCTGTATCAGCAAATCATACGGGAGGAGACGGAGGCATATATATTGGAGCAGGCGGCCCGGCTTGGGATCGGCAGCATGCGCGTGAAGGTGACGCTGAAAGAGGGGGAGGCCTGTCCCTATCCCTGGTCCGCAGTGCTGGAAGGCAATGCCTCCCGGGAACAGCGGGAAGGGCTGGCGGACTGTCTGGAGGGGGAACTTGGCATCCCGAAGGAGCGGCAGCAATGGTACGGAGAAGATGAAGAGTGAAAAAAGCGGAGTTCTGAAACAGCTGAGCGGGAAGAAATATCTGCTGGCGGCTGCGCTGTTCCTGGGGGTACTGCTGCTGATCCTGCCCCGGGGCGGCGGAGAAGAAGGGCAGAAGGAGGAAGATCCGTCCTTCAGCCTTGCAGCGGAGGAAAAGCGCATGGCCCAGGCCCTGTCCCGCATCGAGGGGGCGGGAAATGTGACGGTGGTGCTGACGCTGGATACCTCTTCCGAGCGGGAATATGCCCGGAACACGGAAGGGACCCGGCAGGACGAAGGCGGCAGCGGCGGCAGCCGCGCAGAGGAAAAGAGCGAGGTGGCGGAGGTGTCGGACTCCGCGCTGACGGTGAAGTATGCTTATCCGCGCTATCGCGGCGCACTGGTGATCATACAGGGCGGCGGAAGCGCCGTGAAACTGGAAGTGACCCAGGCCGTGGCGGCGCTGACCGGTCTGAGTACCGACAAAATTACCGTGGTGAAGGGAGTATCCTGACATGAAAATCTTCAGAAGAAATGCGATCATCGTGACCGTGCTGCTCTTTGTCTGTGTGGCGGTGTATCTCAACTGGGCCTACAATCGGCAGGAAGAAGCGCTGGTGCCTCCGGCGGGGCTTGCGGAATCCGTTTCCTCTCTGACGGGGGAGGGCGCTTCCGAGGGGCTGTTCTACGAAGCGCCGGAAGCGCCCGCGCCGGTGAAGACCCTGAACAATGAGGTGGAGGACTATTTCACCGGCGCCCGACTCAACCGGCAGCAGGCGCGGGACAGTGCCATCAGCACCCTGCGTGCTGCGGCGGAGACGGAGAACGCATCCCAGGATGCGGTGGACGATGCCCTGGCGGAAATCGCGGTGATGGCCCAGTATGCCGTGACGGAGGCGGAAATCGAAGCCATGGTCATGGCCAAGGGCTTTGATACCTGCCTGGTGTTTCTGGATGATGACTCCGTGATCGTGGCGGTACCTGCACCTGCGGAGGGACTCAGCGACAGCGCCGTCAGCCGTATCACGGATATCGTACTGGAGCAGACGGCCCTGAATACCCGGCAGATCCGCATCATCGGCGTAAAATGAGGATAAAAAAAGCCTTTTTAAAGGAATTAAAAACAGTTTTCTTTCCTGCGAAACGGGAAAATAGCTTTCTTTTTCCGAAAGGCCGTGGTATACTGAAGTGTAACACCCAAAACAGGAGGTCTACCATGGCGGAAGGCAAGGAATATATCGCCCGCGAGACGGCGGACGGCAGCCTGAACATCTCCGAGGATGTGATCGGCATCATCGCCCATGAGGCCATGCGCGAGGTGGAAGGCTTCGGCGGCGTGTCCAACACCCTGGGCAAGGAAATTGCGGAGCTGATCGGTAAGAAGAGCGCATTTCGCGGCATCACTGTCAGCGCCCGGGACGAAGGTCTGACCATCGATGCCTTTGTTTCCGTGAAGTACGGCTACGCGGTCACGAAGGTGGCGGCCGGCATCCAGGAGGCGATCGCCAAGGCGGTCAGCGACATGACCGGCGTGGAAGTGAAGGCGGTCAACGTGCATGTGGGCGGCATCGCCTTTGAGAAGGAAAAGCAGTAAAGAGAGTAAAAAGGGCAGCGTTCCATCCGCCGGGCCAGTGTCCGGTCGGGTGAAACGCGGCCTTTTGGTACATGTAAGCATCGGAGAGTTGTTATGACCAGAACGACAGCAAGAGAGATCGCAGTCCATATGTCCTATGCCACGGTGATGAACCGCAGAAATGTGCAGGATATGCTGGACAGCTTTTTTGAGCAGGAATACTACGCGACCCTGGGGCAGGAGGATGAGGTCTACGGGGAATATCCCGATGAGAAGCAGCTTGCCTATATCCGCCGCGTGGCGGAAGGTGTGGCGGAGCATGCCGCCGAGCTGGACGCTTACATCGAGAAGTACGCCGTGAACTGGCAGTTTTCCCGTATTTCCCGGGTGGCTGCCGCGATCATGCGTACTGCCATGTATGAGATCCTCTACTTCCCGGAAGTGCCCTACAAGGCTGCTGCCAACGAGGCGGTAGAGCTTGCAAAGCTCTATGAGGGGAAGGAGGCTGCCGCCTTTATCAACGGCATCCTGGCTTCTTTTATCCGGGAGGAAAAGGGCCTTGAGTGAGAAGGTATATTCCGTAGGGGAAGTCAATCTCCTGATCAAGGACCTGCTGGACGGGGATCCCCGTCTGGGGGAAATTTCCGTGCGGGGTGAACTTTCCAACTACAAGATGTATCCTTCCGGCCACCATTATTTCACCATCAAGGATGGGGAAGCGACGCTGAAAGCGGTCATGTTCCGCCGTGAGGCGTCGCATCTTCGTTTTCGGCCGGAAAACGGCATGAAGGTGGTGGCCCGGGGCCGCATCAGCGTGTATCCCCGGGACGGGGCCTATCAGCTTTATGCGCTGGAACTGAGCCCGGACGGGGTGGGCGACCTGCATGTGGCCTATGAGCAGCTGAAAGAGAAGCTGCTGAAGGAGGGCCTCTTCGATCATGCCCATAAAAAGCCCCTGCCGGCCTACCCGGAGCGGATCGCGGTGATCACCTCCTCCGCCGGTGCGGCGGTGCGGGATATCATCCGGGTGGCTACCAAGCGCTATCCGCTGGCAAAGCTTATCGTCATGCCCGTGCGGGTGCAGGGGGTGGAAGCTCCGGCGGAGATCGTCTCCGCCCTGCGTTACGCAAACCGCCATGCCGTGGCGGACCTGATCATCACGGGACGCGGCGGCGGCTCCATCGAAGACCTCTGGGCCTTCAACGATGAGCGGGTGGCCCGGGCCATTTACGATTCGCAGATCCCGGTGATCTCCGCCGTGGGCCATGAGCCGGATGTGACCATTGCCGACTTTGTGGCGGACCTGCGGGCGGCCACGCCCTCCAACGGCGCGGAGCTGGCAGTGCCCGATCAGGAGGAACTCCACGCCGCCATCGAAGCCTTCCGGCAGCGGATGGCGGGTGCCATGAAAGCCCGGGTGGGCAGCGAAAAGCTGCGGCTGCAGCGCCTGCGGGAGCGGCGCGTGCTCCAGAGTCCCGGGGTTTATCTGGATGACCGGCGGCTGGCTCTGGACCATCTGGACCAGCGGCTGCGGGCCAATGCTGCGGCGGTGCTGCGCCTGAAGCGTACGAAGCTGGCCGCCCTGGCGGCATCGCTGGATGCCATGAGTCCCCTGAAGGTGCTGGGCAGAGGCTATGCCATCGTCCAGAAGGAGGACGGCAGCCTGCTGCGCAGGAAGGCGGACGCCCGGGAAGGGGAGCGGCTGAAGCTGCAGCTGGGTGACGGCGATGTGGATTGCCGCGTGCTTTGAGAAAGGAAGCGGATATGGAAACGAAACAGGAACTGAGCTTTGAGCAGTCCATGCAGCGGCTGGAGCAGATCGTCCGCCTGCTGGAAAAGGGGGACGCCCCGCTGGAGGACGCCATGAAGCTCTTTGAGGAAGGAACCGTGCTGGCTGCCCGCTGCGACAAACTGCTGGACAGTGCCGAAAAGAAGATCGTCAAGCTGGCCAAGGGGCCGGAGGGCGAGCCGGTGGAATCGGAGTTCGACCTTGGAGAATGAACTTCGCCTGAAGCAGGATCAGCGCCGGGTGGAAGCCCGGCTGGCGCAGCTGCTGCCCGGGGAGGACAAGCTGGCGGAGGCCATGCGCTACAGCCTCCTGGCGGGAGGTAAACGCCTGCGCCCCGTGCTGGTGCTGGCCTTCTGCAGGGCCTGCGGCGCTGCGGACGAAGCTGCGCTGGACGCTGCCTGCGGTCTGGAAATGCTCCACACCTATACCCTGATCCACGATGACCTTCCCTGCATGGATAATGACGGGCTGCGCCGGGGAAAGCCCACCTGCCACGTGGTGTACGGGGAGTGGCTGGCCCTGCTGGCGGGAGATGCCTTGCAGGCGGAAGCCTTCAAGGCGGTGCTGACATCCTCCCTGAAGTCCGAAGCACGGGCCCGTGCCGCTGAGATCCTTGCCCGGGCTGCCGGGTGGGACGGGGTCTGCGGTGGGCAGTACATGGACCTTGCCGGGGAAGGGCAGGACCTGGAGGAAGCGGAGATCCGGGAAATGTATCGACGGAAGACCGGTGCACTGTTCCGGGCAGCCTGCGAGATGGGCTGCGCCTGTGCCGGTGCGGACAGCGCGCTGCAGGAAGCTGCGGGCCGCTACGGGGAGCTGCTGGGCCTTGCCTTTCAGATCCGTGACGATCTTCTGGATCTGGAAAGCACGGAAGAAGAACTGGGAAAGCCCATCGGTTCCGATGAACGAAACGAAAAATCCACCCTGGCTGCCTGCCTGGGCAGGGAGGAAGCGCGGAAACTTCTCCTGCAGTGCAGCGCACAGGCGGAGGAAGTCCTGCGCAGCAGCTTTGGGGGAGACGGATTCCTCTGCTGGCTGACCGATATGCTGGCAGGCAGAAGTAAGTGAATGTGATGAAACGGCCCTGCAGGGCGCGCCCGGGATGCTTTCCCGCGCTGCGCTCCGCGGGGCCCCTTTGCTTTTATCCGAAATACGAAAATGGTTTGACGATATGCGTGCCTTTGTGCTATACTGCTATATTGCCTGAAGTATACTCTGCCGCAGAGCGCACGGCAGTGCCGAATGAGGAGACGGACGATATGTGGATCAGCGACCAGTGGAAAGATTATGAACTTCTGGACTGCTCCGGCGGGGAAAAGCTGGAGCGGTGGGGCAATTATATTCTGCGCCGTCCCGACCCCCAGGCCATCTGGCGCAGCAGCAAAGGCAGCGTGTGGAATAAGGCCGATGCGGTGTATCGCCGCTCGGAAAGCGGCGGCGGCCGCTGGACCAAGAGCGATGTGCCCGCTTCCTGGCGTGTGAGCTGGAAGGACCTGGACTTTCAGGTGAAGCTGATGAACTTCAAGCATACGGGCATTTTCCCCGAGCAGGGGGCCAACTGGGAGTTTATCATGAAGAGCATCCGCTCTGCCGGGCGGAGCATCAACGTGCTCAACCTCTTTGCCTATACCGGTGCCGCCACTCTGGCTGCCGCAAAAGCAGGCGCCAGCGTCTGCCATGTGGACGCGGCCAAAGGCATGGTCTCCTGGGCTAAGGAAAATGCCCAGATATCCGGCCTGGCCGACAGGCCCATCCGCTGGATCGTGGATGACTGCCGCAAGTTCGTGGAGAAGGAGATCCGCCGCGGTAAGCGCTATGACGCCATTATCATGGACCCGCCCTCCTACGGACGGGGGCCCACCGGCGAAGTGTGGAAGCTGGAGGACAGTCTCTTTGATTTTCTGGAGCTGTGCAGCGGTGTGCTTTCGGATGACCCGCTCTTTGTGCTCATCAGCTCCTATACCACGGGCCTCAGCCCCTCCGTGCTGACTTATCTGTCGGAAGTGGTCTTTTCCAGCCGCTTCGGCGGCAGCAGCGAGAGCAGCGAGCTGGGTCTGCCCGTGTCGGAAAACGGCCTCATTCTGCCCTGCGGCTCCGCCTGCAGATGGACAAGGCGCTAAGGATATCACATATGAAACTGATCAGGACAGAGCAGCTGGAATTTGTATATGAGCCGGAGAAGGGGATGCGCAGCGTGCTGCAGGCCCTGGATCTGGAAATTGAAGAAGGCAGCTTCGTGGCCGTCCTGGGCCACAACGGCTCGGGAAAATCCACCCTTGCCAAGCATATGAATGCCATCCTGCTGCCCACCGGCGGCAAGGTCTGGGTGTCCGGCATGGACACGGCGCAGGAGGAGCTGCTGCTGCAGATCCGCAGGACCGTGGGCATGGTGTTTCAGAATCCGGATAACCAGATTGTGGCCAGCGTGGTGGAAGACGATGTGGCCTTCGGCCCGGAGAATCTGGGTCTTCCTTCGGAGGAGATCCGCCTGCGGGTGGAGGATGCCCTCCAAAGCGTGGGGATGCTGGAGTATCGGGAGCATGCACCACACCTGCTCTCCGGCGGACAGAAGCAGCGCATCGCCATTGCGGGTATCATTGCCATGCGGCCCCGCTGCATTGTGCTGGACGAGCCCACTGCCATGCTGGACCCTTCCGGTCGGCGTGAAGTGCTGGATACGATCCACCGCCTGAACCGGGAAAACGGTATTACGGTGGTGCTCATCACCCACCACATGGAAGAGTGCATCGATGCCGACCGCCTCATTGTCATGTCGGAGGGGGCAGTGATCCTGGACGGGACGCCCCGGCAGGTGTTTCCCCAGGTGGAGAAGCTGCTGGCTGCGGACCTCAGCGCGCCGGAGACCACGCGGCTCCTGTATGCGCTGCGGCAGGAAGGTTATGAGCTCCCGCTGGAAGCCCTCACGGTAGAGGAATGTGCCCGGGCTCTGTACCGGGTCTTTGGTCCGGCTGCGGAGGCCGGGATGGCAGGAAAGAGTTAAGGGGAACGAAATTGGCGTTTCTATTGCAGACAGAAAAACTGACGCATATTTACAGTGCGGGCACACCTTTTGAGCATACCGCCATCCGGGAAGTGGATTTTGCCGTGGAAAAAGGGGAGTTTGTGGCCATCATCGGCCATACCGGCTCCGGGAAATCCACGTTTATCCAGCATCTCAACGGACTGCTGAAGCCCACTTCCGGCCGGGTCCTGTTTGACGGGAAGGATATCTTCGCCGACAAGGAGACGACCCGGAATGTGCGTTTCCGGGTGGGGCTGGTGTTCCAGTACCCGGAATACCAGCTCTTTGAGGAGACGGTGTATCAGGATATTGCCTACGGGCCCAGGAATATGAAGCTTTCCCCGGAAGAGGTGGATGTCCGCGTCCGGGAAGCCGCAGGCTTCGTGGGCCTTTCTGAGGATGTGCTGGACAAATCTCCCTTTGAGCTTTCCGGCGGGCAGAAGCGCCGCGCTGCCATTGCCGGCGTCATTGCCATGCGCCCGGATGTGCTCATTCTCGACGAGCCCACCGCGGGCCTTGACCCGGCGGGCAGAGAAGAGATCATCGGCAATATTCTGGCCTATCACCGGGCTGCCAATGCCACGGTCATCTACATCACCCACAGCATGGAGGATGCGGCAAGAGCCTCCCGGCGGCTGGTGGTGTTTTCCGAAGGCGCAATCGTCATGGACGATGCGCCGGAGCAGGTATTCCGGCGCAGTGAAGAACTGGAGAAGATCGGTCTGGACGTTCCCGCCGTGACACGGGTCATGGCCCGTCTGAAGGAGATGGGGCTGGGCGTGGATCAGGGCGTCTACACCGTGGAGCAGGCCCGGGATGCCCTCCTTCGTCTGAAAGGGGGCGGCTGACTTGCTGAAAGACATTACCCTGGGCCAGTATTTTCCCGGTGATACCGTGGTGCACCGCCTGGACCCCAGGACCAAGCTGTTGATGACGGTGCTGTATATCGTCATCCTCTTTGTGGCCCTGCGCTACGTGTCCTACGCCGTGGTGCTGCTGTTTCTGGCCCTGTGTATCGGCCTTTCCCGTATCCGGCTGAAGACGGTGTTCAGCGGTCTCAAGCCGCTGCTGATCATTATCATCGTCACGGCGGTGCTGAACCTGTTTTATACCAAGGGAGAACACCTGATCTTCCGCGTTTGGAAGCTTTCCCTTTACTGGGAAGGCGTGGAGGTGGCCTTTTTCATGGCTCTGCGCATCATGCTGCTTATTACCGGCACGCTGATGCTCACCTACACCACCACGCCCCTGCAGCTGACCGACGGGCTGGAGACCCTGCTGAGTCCCCTGAAGAAGCTGCGTCTGCCGGTGCATGAGCTGGCTATGATGATGTCCATTGCCCTGCGCTTTATTCCCACCCTCATTGAGGAGACAGATAAGATCATGAGCGCCCAGAAGGCCAGGGGCGCGGATTTTGAAAGCGGTAATCTGGTGCAAAAGGCGAAAGCCATGCTGCCCCTGCTGATCCCCCTGTTCATCGGCGCTTTCCGCCGGGCGGATGAACTGGCCACGGCCATGGAAAGCCGCTGCTACCACGGCGGAGAAGGCCGCAGCCGCATGAAGGTGCTGAAAATGGAGCGCCGGGACTGGCTGACACTGGCTCTGGGGCTGGTGCTGCTGGTGCTGGTCATCCTGCTGAGGAGGCTTGGCCTGTGAACAATATTGCCCTGCGCCTGCGCTATGACGGGGCCAATTACCACGGCTGGCAGCGCCAGAAGCGGGATATCACTGTGCAGGAGACCCTGGAAACGGCCCTGAGCAAGCTTTACAAAGAAGAAATCAAAGCCACCGGCTGCGGCAGAACGGATGCCGGCGTCCATGCAAGGCTCTACTGTGCCAATTTCCGCACCGAGGGAAAGATTCCCATGGACAGGCTGCCACTGGCGGTGAACGCCCTGCTGCCGCCGGACATCGTGGTGATCGGCGCCTGTCAGGTGGAGGAAGATTTTCATGCGGTGTTTTCCTGCCTGCGCAAGGAGTATACTTATTACATCCGTTCCGGCGGCTTCCGCGACCCCTTTGAGCGTGACCGGGTGTGGTACCGCCCGGAGGCGCTGGATCTGGAGCGGATGCAGGCGGCTGCCGACAGCTTTCTCGGAACCCACGATTTTTCCGCCGTCCGCAGTGTGGGCACCAATGTGAAGACCACGGTGCGCACGGTGTATGAATTTGAAATCAGCCGGGATGGGCCTCTCTATGCCTTCCGCATTGCGGCAAACGGATTCCTGTACAACATGGCGCGTGCCATGGTGGGAACAGTCCTCTACGCCTCGCTGGGGAAACTGGAGCCGGAAGACATCCTGCCCATTCTGGAATCCGGCGACCGCTGTCTGGCGGGTCCCACGGTACCGCCGCAGGGGCTGTATATGACGGGGCTTCGTTATGAAGGACCTGCGGGCAAGCTGGTAAACGGAGCGGAGTGAAAACCGACACTTCGGAAAGAAGGTCAAAACCATGAAACAGAAAAAGGGACGGCTGGCACGGACGGTCGGTGTGGCCATTGTACTGGCAATGATCGTCCTTGCGGCCACGGGCATTCTGGAGAGCTATCTCACCAGGCGCAGCTCCCTGGCAGCGGAGAACCCTTTTGATTTTGAAGCCTATGCCGACAACCTGTATCTGCGGGTGGGGGACGGACTGCTGGTGGCGTCCGATGTGCGTCTGGAGCTGTTTGACGGAGAGGGCAGGGAACTCAGCTCTCTTTCCCGGAACTTTCCCGAGGTTCTCTGTGCCGTCAGCGGCGATTATGCCCTTGCCTACAGTCAGAGCGGGAACGGTGCCTGCGTTCTTGGTCCGGAGGGGGAATATCACGATTTGAGCCTGCCGGGAAATATTCTGGGGGGTGACGTGGCCGACTGCGGCAGCAGTGTGTTTCTCACCCAGGAGCAGGGCTTTAAGGGCAGCGTTACGGTTTACAGCCCGGAGGGCGAAGGCAGCTACCGGGTCTATCTGGGTGACGGTTATCCGCTGGATGCGGATATTTCCCGGGACGGGAAGGAGCTTGCTGTGCTGTCCATGAACGGCAGCGGCTGCCGCGTTTCCGTCTATACCATGGACAGGGAAGAGGTCGCCTACCAGTGGGACGGGGAAGAAGCACTGTATTTTGAACTGGAGTACCTGGAGGATGGGAACATCCTTCTGCTGAGTACCGAGGAAGCGGTGATCCTCAGCGGAAAGGGCAGCCTGCTGAGCCGCTATTCCTTTGAAGGTGAGTATCTGAAAGATTTTGCCGTGGGAGACGGCTTTGTGACCCTGGTGCTGGGAAAGCATCGCACCGGCAGTGCCGCAAGAGTGGTGAATCTGGAAGAATCGGGAAACATTCTGGGTATGCTGGACGTCACTGCAGAAGTAGAGGGCCTCAGCGTATCCCAGCAGCGGCTTTGTGTCCGCTTCAGTGACCGTACCGCGGTCTACGACAGAAGCATGAAGCTTCTGGGCAGTCTGGACAGTACGGCGGGGATCCTGGCTTCCCTCATGCGAAGCGACGGGACCGCGCTGATCGTTTCCGGCGGCGGCGCCGCCATTTTTGAGCCGTAGGAGGCGGAAGAAACATGCTGAATGTGATCATTGATGTGATATTGCTGCTGATTTTGCTGGGCTGTGCCTGGAAGGGCTACCGCTCCGGCCTGATCTCCGGCGTGTTTGCCATTCTGGCCCTGGTGGTGGCCGTGTACGGCGCAGACCTGGTGGCGGATACTTATTCCGGTGAATTCACCAGCGTGGTGGAGCCCTTTGCCAGCGGTCTGGTGGACCGGGCTGCCGCCGAAGCCGAGGAAACCTTCGAAGCTCAGGGCATCACGCCGGACGTTTATACCGAGGCCTTTGAAATTCTGCGGGGCGTGGGCTTTATGCGCAGCGCTGCGGAGAATATTGCCGGGGAGGTCGCATCCACCGTCACCGAAGGCGGCCATGTGCTGAAGGTGGCCATGGTGCAGCTGCTGTGCGTGAAGGTGGCCTATATCCTCACGGTGACCGTCTTCTTCGTGCTTATTGCCATTGCCTTTGCCGTCATCGGCAACATTATCAATCTGGAGTTCCGCCTGCCCGGACTGGAACTCATCAACGGCATGCTGGGTACGGTCTTCGGACTTGCCCGGGGCCTGATGATCTGCTTTGCCCTGGCCTGGCTGCTGCGCTTTACCGGCATGGTGATCAAAGAGAGCGTGGTGGACAGCACCGTTCTGCTGAACTGGCTCATGGGCATCAATCCCCTGGTGGGCATGCTGGGTCTCTGAGCTGCCCGGGAGTGCAGGACAGAATTCCAGCATTGGAAAGACTTCAAAATTGCGTTATTCAGCTGCTGCTGATATACTGATCTCATACCGAAAGGATGGTGGCAAATGCAGCCGGTTATTTGTTCCAGATGTAAAAAGAATATCGCCGTGGTTTTCTTCAAGAAGATGGAAAACGGAAAGGCTGTGAATGAAGGGCTCTGCCTCAAGTGCGCAAAAGAGCTGAACATAGAACCCATCAAGGACCTGATGCAGAATATGGGGATCACCGACGAGGACCTGGAGGGCATCAGCGAGGAAATGGCCGAAGCCCTCAGCGGCGTGGAGCACATTCCCGATGCCGACGGCGGCGATGATGAAAGCGGCAAGACCGCGACCTTCCCCTTCCTGAACAAGCTGTTCAACGGCAATCCCACTCCCCCGGAACCTCCCCGTCCCAACCGGGAGCAGTCCAAGCCCGGTGAAGGCGGCAAGGAGCGGGGGAATAAGCGCAAGTTCCTGGAAAGCTACTGCCAGGACCTCACCGGAAAGGCCAGGGCGGGCCGTCTTGACCATATCGTGGGCCGGGAATCCGAGCTGGAGCGGGTGGTGCAGATCCTCAACCGCCGCCAGAAGAACAATCCCTGCCTCATCGGCGAGCCCGGCGTGGGTAAGACCGCCATTGCCGAGGGCCTTGCCCAGCGCATCGTGGACGGCGTGGTGCCCTACAAGCTGCTGGATAAGGAAGTGTGGCTGCTGGACCTCACCAGTCTGGTGGCGGGTACCCAGTTCCGCGGCCAGTTTGAGAGCCGCATGAAGGGCCTCATTGACGAGATCAAGAAGCAGGGGAATATCATCCTCTTCATTGACGAAGTACACAGCCTCGTGGGCGCGGGTGATGCGGAAGGCAGCATGAATGCCGCCAACATCCTGAAGCCCGCTCTTTCCCGGGGAGAGATCCAGGTCATCGGTGCCACGACCTTTGCCGAGTACCGCAAGCATATTGAGAAGGACAGCGCCCTGGAGCGCCGCTTCCAGCCGGTCACGGTGGCGGAACCCTCCATCGGGGAAAGCATCGAGATCATGAAGGGCATTGCTCATTATTACGAGGAGTATCACTGCGTGCGCATTTCCGAGGAGATGTGCCGGCAGACCGTGCTGCTCTCCGAGCGCTATATCACCGACCGCTTCCTGCCGGACAAGGCCATCGACCTGCTGGACGAAGCCTGTTCCGATGTGAACCTGAAGAATACCGACATTGCCCGCAGCGCCGCGATCCGCAAGGAGCTGGAGGATATGGCAGGGGAGCGGGATCACATCCTCTCCGTGCCTTCCGATGGCAGCGACGATTATCAGCGCCTGGCCGTGCTGCGCTCCAAAGAGCTGCAGCTGGAGAACGAACTCCATGAGATCGAGTCCCGGGGCTGGCCCAGCCTGACTCTGGAAAATCTGGCGCGGGTCATTGAACTGTGGACGAAGATTCCTGCCAGCAGTATCAAGGAAGACGAGCTTGAGCGCCTGAGCAAGCTGGATCAGCGCCTGAAGGCCCATATTATTGGCCAGGACGAGGCGGTGGACGCGGTGTGCAACGCCATCAAGCGCAACCGGGTGGGTATTTCCGCCAAGCGCAAGCCGGTCTCCTTCATTTTCGTGGGTTCTACCGGCGTGGGCAAGACCGAACTGGTCAAGCGCCTTGCTGCGGATCTCTTCGATTCGCCGGAATCCCTCATCCGTCTGGATATGTCCGAGTTCATGGAAAAGCACGCCGTGAGCCGCATCATCGGTTCGCCTCCCGGCTATGTGGGTTATGACGAGGCGGGCCAGCTCACCGAAAAGGTGCGCCGCAAGCCCTACAGCGTCATCCTCTTCGACGAGATCGAGAAGGCCCATCCCGATGTGATGAACATCCTGCTGCAGATCCTGGATGACGGCCGCATTACAGACGCCCACGGCCGCAATGTGAACTTCGAGAACACGGTGATCATCATGACCACCAATGCCGGCAGCGACCGGCAGGGCGGCAGCGTCGGCTTCGGCCGCAGCATCAGTGAGCAGGGGAAGGACAAGGCTCTGAAGGCCCTGAATGAGTTCCTCCGGCCCGAGTTTATCAACCGGGTGGATGAGATCGTATCCTTCAACCGCCTCAGCGAGGATAACTTTGTGGAGATCGCCCGCATCATGCTGGAAGAACTGCGCGCCAGCATGTCCGAAAAGAGCTACGAGCTCCACTACGGGGAAGATGTGCTGCGCTATCTGGCCTCCCGTTCCTTCTCTGTCACCTACGGCGCCCGGAACCTCCGCCGCCTGATCCAGAAGGAGATCGAGGATGCCATCACCCGTCTGCTCATCAGCAGCTACGATGTGCCCAGGAAGGAGATCTTCCTGACGGTGAGCGAAGAGAAAATTCAGGTCAGCGCCAATCCCTGACCCAAAAGACTGTAATTACAGGCCCCCGGATGCTCGCATTCGGGGGCCTGTTTGCGCGAAAAAGCCTGCACCCTGTGGGGCAATGTCATTAAGTTAAGGTTTTGTCAGCATTCGGCAAAGAACCCACCCCATGTTGAACGGGGTGGGTTCTTTTACATCCAAACAGCAATTCCAAAGTGGAATCTTATTTACTGCTTTTTGCTTTATGCGCTTGTGATGAGTGCTTCTTTTTTGTTTAGAGGTCTTGTACCTTGTCGATCTTCTGTTCCGTGCACTTGTGCGTAGTGCTTCGGGGCCTACACCTGCAGGCCCGTCACATGCCGGCTTCTGCTCCATGCACTTGTGCCGATTGCTTCGTAACTTCACTTCCGTTAATCAGCAAAGCACCCCTTCTTCTGCTCCATGCACTTGTGCCGATTGCTTCGGCAGAAATGCACAGACGATGAAGCGTTACAGAAGCAATAGC
>JAZSQG010000270.1:0-2345 GCA_045537855.1 Oscillospiraceae bacterium | reverse complement strand
CTCCTTGGCCCACAGAACGACATGGCTACGATCCGACTTGTGGAAAGGGGGTCGTCGGCGGCTTCGCCGACAGATTCCGGCGCGCAGCCCGGCAGCAGCAGGAAAAGGAGGAGCAGGAGCCATGCTTCTGCTCTCCCAAAGCTTCTTTTCATTAGTAGCGGCCGATGAGCCGGGCCACGGACCAGGCCTGGCTGGTGGCAGCCTGAATGTTGCCCACGCTGCGGCAGTCGCCGATCTGGTGGAATTCCGGCGCCATGGCGTGAAGGGCGATGGCCGCATCCGCCCGGGGCTTGCGGCCCGCGGCGTAGATCACCGTGTCGGCGGCGTAAGTGCTGCCGTCGGCGCAGCGGACGCAGTCTGCTTCGATGGCGGTGACCTGACTGCTGAAGTGGGTCACCACGCCCAGTGCCTTCAGCTGCCGGCGCACGGAGCCGAAATGCATGCCGTTGCCGCCGTCGTTGTACTGATCGCTCATCTCCAGAATGGTCACGTCCCTGCCCATGCCGGCCAGATACACCGCAAGCTCCGTGCCCACCAGGCCGCCGCCCAGAATGACGGTCTTCTGCCCGCAGCGTTCGGGCTGGCGGTAGGCTTCCTCGGCGCCGATGGCCCGGGTGCCCCGGCACACGCCGGGCACCGCAGCCTCGGAGCCCAGGGCGGCGATGATCACGTCGGGGCGCATGGCCTCTGCCAGGGCGGGGGTCACTTCCGTATTCAGGCGAATTTCCACCCCCGCCTTGGCGCATTCCCGCACCTGCCGGTGGATGTACTTGTCCAGATTCTTCTTGAAGGGCACGTCCTTCTCGCAGGTGATGGCGCCGCCCAGATAGCTTCCCTTCTCGCAGAGGGTGACCCTGTGGCCCTGCTGGGCGGCGGTGAGGGCCGCCTGCAGACCGGCGATGCCGCCGCCGGCTACCAGCACGTTTTTGGGCTCCACGGGGGGCAGCGCCTGCTGGATTTCCTGCTCCCGGCTGTTTTCCGGGTTCAGGGCGCAGAAGAAGTCGCCCCGGCTCATGAGCAGGTTGAAGCAGGTGTAGCAGCGCATGCAGCGGCGGATGTCATCCTCCTGACCCCGGCGGGCCTTGTTGGGCAGATCCGGGTCGCAGATGAGGGCACGGGCGGCCTCCACGATGTCCGCCTGCCCGGTGGCGATGATCTCCTCCATGTGGGCGGGCTCGATGAGAGCGCCCACGGTGGCGACTTTGGACTCCTTCACATGGGGCTTGATGGCCGCGGCGAATTCCACATTGCAGCCGTCGGCGTAGAACATGCTGGGATGGGTGCGGTCAAAGGTGTCCTTCCCCTCGCCCACGGCACCCACGGAAACGTGGATGATGTCGGCGTGTCCGTCCAGCTGCCGGGCAAAGGCGATGCCTCCGTCCACATCGTAGCCGCTGGGGTCAATTTCGCTGCCGCCGATGCGGATCTCCACCGGGAAGCCCCGGCCGCACTTTTTGTGGATGGCGTCGCAGATGGCCACGGCGAAGCGGGCCCGGTTTTCCTCGGAGCCGCCCCAGCGGTCGCTGCGGGTGTTGAAGCTGGGGGAGTAGAACTGCTGGATGAGCCAGCCGTGGGCCCCGTGGAGGGTGACCATGCCGAAGCCGCACTTCTTGGCGTAGGCCGCCGCCTCGGCAAAGAGGTCGATGGTCTCCAGAATCATCTCTTCGCTCATGGCCTCCACGTGCTTGCCCTGATACTCCATCTCCACGGAGCTGTAGGCGGGGCCGGAGGTGCCGGGGAGGGAGTTTGCGGTATAGCCCGCGTGCTGCAGCTCCAGACTGGCCACCGCGCCGTGGCGGGTGATGGCGCTGGATAGGCGGTTGAGCATGAAGTGGTTGGTGGTGCTCTGCAGGTCGATGTGGCGCATGCCCCGCTTGCCCCGGAGGCGGTCCACGTTGCATTCACCGATGGCCACGCTGGCCGCGCCGCCCTTGGCCTTCCGGGCGTAGTACTCCACGGCGTATTCCGAAGGCGTGCCGTCCAGATCCACGGCCATGTGGCCGGTGGGGGAGGAGAAGATGCGGTTGCGGAAAATGGCGTCGCCCACCTTCAGGGGCTCAAAGAGGTGGGGATATCGCATGATACTCATGGTTTCGTTACCGTTCCTTTCCGTTTCGTTTTTTCGTCTCTTATGCTATGATTGTAGCAGATGAAGTCCCTGTTTACAAATTTTTTCCCGGGGTGTTTCCATGAGATTTCGTAAATTTTTGCTGCGCCTGATCTGCGTCCTGCTGGCCCTGTGTCTGCTGGGCTCGCTCTGTGCCGTCACGATCAGCGCATGGGTGGTGCGCCGGACCCGGCCTTATATCCTTTCCGCCGAAGAGGCCCCCGGCTAGGGGGCGGAC
>JAZSQG010000156.1:0-1585 GCA_045537855.1 Oscillospiraceae bacterium | reverse complement strand
GGAGCTTCCGGGACATGACCCGGGTGGCCCGGCTGGATGAAGACATGTGGACCGAGCTGTTTCTGGCGGACGCCGACCACCTGACCAAGGAGCTGGATGCTCTCATTTTCCATCTGACGCAGTACGCCGATGCCCTGAAGGCAGGGGACGCCGACACCCTCCGCACCCTGCTGAAGGAGGGGCGGGAGCTGAAATCTCTGGCGGGCGGGAACTGAAGAGGGCAGAGCGCCTTTCTCCGGGGCCGTTACGCCCCAAATCCCCAGCCGCCCCGCCGCTGCTGTGCCTTGTAACATGCCGCCCCGCGTGGTATAATATGGCAAGCAAGCACAGGAGGGCGAAATACAAATGAACCATACCATTCACTATGTGGGTGTCAACGACCATATTACCGACCTGTTTGAGGGGCAGTACCGCATCCCCCAGGGCATCTCCTACAATTCCTATCTCATCACGGACGAAAAAATCGCCGTGATGGACACGGTGGACCTGCGCTTTGCCGGGGAATGGCTGCAGAAGATCCGGGATGTGCTGGGTGAGCGTGAGCCGGATTACCTGATCGTGCAGCACATGGAGCCCGACCATGCCGGCAGCATCCACCGCTTTATGGAGGCTTATCCCGGCGCTGCGGTTGCAGCTTCCTCCGGGGCCTTTGTGATGATGAAGAACTTCTTCGGCACGGATTTTGCCGGGCGCAAGATCACCGTGGGCGAGGGGGACAGCCTTTCTCTGGGCGGACACACGCTGCATTTCGTCACCGCCCCCATGGTCCACTGGCCCGAAGTCATCATGAGCTATGAAAGCACGGAGAAGGTCCTCTTCTCCGCCGACGCCTTCGGCCGCTTCGGCGCGCTGGACGCGGAGGTTGCGGACTGGGTCGGGGAAGCGCGGCGCTATTTCATCGGCATCGTAGGCAAATTCGGCGCGCCGGTGCAGGCGGTGCTGAAGAAAGCCGCCGGGCTGGATATTCAGGCCGTTTACCCGCTCCACGGCCCCGTGGTCCGGGAGGACCTGGGGAAGTTCCTCAGCCTGTATCAGAGCTGGTCCACCTATACCCCGGAGGAAGAGGGCGTGGTCATCGCCTACACCTCCGTCTACGGCAACACCCGGAAGGCGGCCCTGCAGCTGGCGGAGCTGCTGCAGGATCGGCTGCCGGTGGCGGTCTATGATCTGGCCCGCTGCGACATGTCCGAAGCCGGGGCGGACGCCTTCCGCTACTCGAAGCTCGTCCTCGCCACCACCACCTACAACGGCAGCATCTTCCCCTTCATGCACGAATTCATCCAGCATCTCACGGAGCGGAACTTCTCCAGGCGCAAGCTGGCGCTGATCGAAAACGGCAGTTGGGCTCCCACCGCCGCCAAGGTCATGAAGGGATTGCTGGAAAAGAGCAAGGACCTCAGCTTCGCGGAAAACGAGGTGAAAATTCTCTCTGCCCTGAATGAAGTTTCCGACGCAAAGCTGAAGGCGCTGGCAGATGAGCTCTGCCGCTGAGCCGCAGCCCCATTACAGAAAAAAACGCCGCCGGAAAGCGGAGTCCAGCTAAGAAACCATGGATTTGGAGGTGTTGCAACATTGCAGCACCTCC
>JAZSQG010000106.1:0-5174 GCA_045537855.1 Oscillospiraceae bacterium | reverse complement strand
CCTTCAGCTACTGGTACGGCAAGTAATTAAGGTAAAAAGAAGCAGACCCACAGGATGTGGGTCTGCTTCTTTCTGTATGCTTCGGTTTCAGGAGGGGCCGAAGCGGCTTGGATTCACGATGTTTCAGCCCAGCAGTGCCTTCAGATCTTCTTCCGGGGTGGAAATGGGAGCGATGCCGAATTTCTCCACCAGGAAGTTCAGAACGTTGGGGGAGACGAAGGCGGGGAGGCTGGGGCCCAGGCGAATGTTCTTAATGCCCAGGTACAGCAGGGTCAGCAGGATGCACACGGCCTTCTGCTCGTACCAGCTGAGCACCATGCTCAGGGGCAGCTCGTTGACGCCGCAGTTGAAGGCTCCGGCAAGCGCCACGGCGATCTGAATGGCGCTGTAGGCGTCGTTGCACTGGCCGATATCCAGCAGTCTGGGGAAGGGGCCGATCTTGCCCAGATCCAGGTCATTGAAGCGGTATTTGCCGCAGGCCAGGGTGAGGATCAGCGTATCCGCCGGGGTCTGCTTGACAAAGTCGGTATAGTAGCTCCGACCGGGACGGACGCCGTCGCAGCCGGCCACCAGGAAGAAGTGGCGGATGGCGCCGCTCTTCACCGCTTCCACCACGGTGTCCGCAGCGGAGAGGACGGCGTTTCTGGCAAAGCCGGTCATGACCTTTTCGCCGCCGTTCATACCGGGGAAGACCTTGTCTTCCTGGAAGCCGCCCAGCTCCAGCGCCTTGGCGATGACGGGGGAGAAGTCCTTTTCGGCTCCGATGTGCTGCGCGCCGGGCCAGCGTACTGCCTCGGTGGTAAAGACCCGGTCCAGATAGCTCTCTTTGGGAGGCATCAGGCAGTTGGTGGTGTAGAGAATGGGAGCGGGCAGGGCATCGAATTCCTTCTGCTGATTCTGCCAGGCGGTGCCGAAGTTGCCCTTCAGGTGGGGGTACTTCTTCAGCTCGGGATAGGCGTGGGCGGGCAGCATTTCCCCGTGGGTGTAGACGTTGATGCCCTTTCCGGCGGTCTGCTCCAGCAGGCACTTCAGGTCATACAGGTCATGGCCGGTGATGAGGATGAAGGGGCCCTTTTCCACCTTCAGGGAAACCTCCGTGGGTTCGGGGTGGCCGAAGGTCTCGGTGTTGGCCTGATCCAGCATGGCCATGCAGGTGAGGTTCACTTCGCCTACTTCCAGCACGATGGGCAGGAGTTCGTCCATGCCCCAGTCTGCCATGCCCACGGCCCGCAGGGCCTTGTAGAGGAAGGCATTGACGGTATCGTCGAAGTAATTCAGCACGGCGGCGTGGTAAGCATAGGCCGCAACGCCCCGGATGCCGAAGAGGATCAGGGATTTCAGGCTGCGGATGTCCTCATTGGCGGTCCACAGCTGCTGCAGCTCGTAATCGTCGTTCCTGCCGCAGGGAGATTCACAGCTGCCGCACTGCTCCACCAGGCGCACTTTTTCCGCAGCGACCTTTGCGATCAGTGCTTCCAGGGCGGCATTGTCAAAGTTTACGTTGGTCAGCGTTGCAAAGAGCGCCTCCATCACCAGACGGGCGGTTTCGCGCCCCGCCAGGTCTTCATTGCCCTCTACGGCCCGGGCCAGACCGATCAGAGCGCCGGTGAGTTTATCCTGCAGTTCGGCGGTATCCGCCCGCTTCCCGCAGACGCCGCTCTTTCCCGTGCAGGCAGTGCAGCCCGCAGTCTGTTCGCACTGATAGCAAAACATGTTTTTTCCTCCTGTATCTGTGATCGTGCCACACGCTGCCAGGCCATGGGCACCTGATTTTTCTTACTAGATGATCTCGCCTTTGGTGGAGACGGTCACGACTTCCAGCGGGATGTCCTTGCCGCTGGCTTCCATGGCCCGCTTCAGGGCAAATTCCAGACCGCCGCAGCAGGGGACCTCCATGCGAACCAGCAGGATGCTGCGCACATCATTGCCGGAGAGAATCTCACCCAGCTTTTTGGAGTAATCCACATTGTCCAGCTTGGGGCAGCCGATGAGGGTGACGCGGCCCCGGATGAAATCCTGATGGAAGTCGGCGTAGGCATAGGCGCTGCAGTCGGCGGCGATGAGGAGATCCGCGCCCTGATAGAAGGGGGCGGCAGTGGGGGCGAGTTTCAGCTGCACCGGCCACTGGCGCAGCTGAGAGGGCTGCGGGGCTGCGGGGGCTTCGCTGCAGCTGCAGCCTGCTTCGGCGGCCTTCCGGGCTGCCATGGCAGCTTCCACCGCTGCCGCGTCATAGGCTGCGGCTTCCCGCTCCGTGAAGCTGATAGCACCGGTGGGGCAGGCGGGGAGGCAGTCGCCCAGACCGTCGCAGTAATCGTCCCGAATCAGGCGGGCTTTCCCCTCCACCAACTGGATGGCACCTTCGTGGCAGGCTTTGGCGCAGAGGCCGCAGCCGTCACAGCGTTCTTCGTCAATCCGGATGATTTTCCGCAGCATGTTCTTTTTCCTTTCTCCGGCGCTTCTGGGATTCGGCGATCGCCATCAGCTGACTGTACATTTCATCCCCCACGCACTGCCGGGCGTACTGGCACCACTGGACGCAGCTGAGGGTGTCGTTATAGGCCACAAAGCCGCACTTGTCGCAGGCGACCTCCGTGTCGATGGAAAACAGCTCGATCATTTCGCCGCACTGGGGGCAGACCTTTTCCATGATCGTGGGCGTTTTGGGCTTCGCCTGGCAACCTTCCATGATCATACCGATCCCTCCTTTCCGGTTTTATCCCGGGGAGTTTCCCCGGGCGGAGAAGTTTGCCTTCCTTTGTCTTCTGGGTGCATGATAACAAAAGAGCCCCTGACATGATGTTGCACAGGCAACGAATGTCAGGGGCATACCAAAAATCTTAGATCGATATCAGAAGATACGGAACCAGTTCCGATCGTAGTCAATGAGTTTTTCCGCCTTCATATTGCTCAGCTCCCGGGAAAGGGCGCTGCGGTCGGCACAAAGATACTCTGCCAGCTCCACCCGGCCCAGAGGTACCTCGAAATAGCGGGAGCCGTGGATCTGCGCCTGCACGGAGAGATAGGCCAAAATCTTTTCCCGCAGGGTCTTTTTGGAGACCACCTCCACCTTGCGCATCAGGTCCCGGTTTTTGTTGGCGATGATGCGTACCATGTTCTCGATGAGCTGATGGTGAAATTCGCAGGCATTGGTGCAGGTATGCATGATTTTGTTGAAGGGAATGAAGAGGATCTCCGCATCCTCAAACACCGCGAAGGTGACCACGGAGAGCGTATCATCGCCGCAGGCGAAGGTTTCCCCGAACATCTCGTTCTTCCGGACGCGCACCAGCATGGTGCGATTGCCCCAGAGATCCTCCTTGATCATATCCACCGCGCCGGAAAGAAGGATGCCCACATGCCTGATGTGCTCTTCTTCCATGGCGATGATCTCGCCTTTCCGGTAGCTGCTGATATGATAGCCGGTGCAGCCCAGCATGGCCTGCAGATCCTCCCGGCGGATACCGTCAAACAGGGGGCTTTCCAGTTTGCTCACAAGCTCTTTCATGCCGTTTCTCTCCTTTTTTGACATTGTAGCGGAAAAGCTGCGGCTGCGCAAGGGGGCAGCGCGGGCAGAAAAAACGGGTGGGAGGCGATTGCCTCCCACCCGTATGTACCCTTGCAGGGAATTGATTAGATGTGGATGCAGGCCTGGAAAGCCTGGTTGACGGCCTCGGAGATGGTGCCGGCCTTGTTGTTGCAGTCGCCGATGATGGCAACGCTGGTCTCGGGAGCGCAGTGACGCAGAGCGTCGACAACGTCGAAGCGGGGCTTGATGCCCATGGCCAGGAGGACGGTGTCGCAGGGCAGCTCGGAAATTTCGCCGCTCTTGATGTCCTTGATCACGATGCAGTCGTCCTTGACTTCCACCAGGGAGGTCTCGTACTTGATGTCGATGTCGGTCTCTTTGATGAGGGCCATCAGGTCACGGACGCCGCGGGCGAACATGGAACCCATAGCGTTCTGCATCTCGATGACGGTGACCTTCTTGCCCATGAGCTTGTAGTCATAAGCAGCCTCGAGACCCACGGAGCCGGCGCCGATGACGACGATGTTGTCGCCGACCTTGGCATTGCCTTCTTCCGCATCGGGAGCCCAGGCCACGTGAGGCTTGGTGATGCCGGGGATGCTCTTGGGCACGATGGGCTCGGCGCCGACGGCGATCACGAGGGCATCATACTTCTCCAGCTCCAGCAGCTCCTTGGTGGCTTCGGTGTTCAGCAGGATCTTCGCGCCGCGTTCCACGCACTGGGCAGCGGTGTGCTTCATCCACTTCAGGTAATCCTGTACGTCGATCTTGAAGGGAGGCACGGCAGCGCCGTTGACATTGCCGCCCAGACGGCCGCTCTTTTCATACAGGGTGACGTCGTGGCCGCGATCCAGCAGGGTCTGCAGGGCCTGGATGCCGCCGGGGCCGCCGCCGATAATGGCGACTTTCTTCTTCTTCTCCGCCTTGGGCACCACGCCGTCCTTCAGCAGGCCGGTCATGGCGGACATGGGGTTGATGGCGCAGTAGATGGGCTTGGGGATCATCAGGTGGTTCATGCAGGTGTTGCAGCGCAGGCAGGGACGGCGATCCTCGGGACGGTCCTCGGCATACTTTCTGGGCATGTCGGGGTCAGCCATCAGAGGACGGCACATGGCCACGAAATCGGCCCAGCCGTTGCCGATGATCTCTTCGGCGTAGTCCAGGCTCATGATGGAGCCGACGGTGTTGACCAGCAGGTCGGGGTAGGCCTTCTTGATGTCCCGGGCATAGTGGACGTTGAAGCAGTGGTCCATCAGGTAGTTCTGGCACCAGTTGTTGAAATACTTCATGTTGAAGTCGCTGTGGATACCGGCGGAAACATGGAGGATGTCGATGTGATCCTTCAGATAGCCGATGAGCTCCAGCGTCTCTTCAAAATGCATGCCCTCCGGGGCGATCTCGTCGGCGGAGATGCGGTATTCAATGACGAAGTCCTCTCCGTAGTGGCGGCGGATGGAGTCGCACACTTCGATGGCAAAGCGGGCGCGGTTTTTGGTGCTGCCGCCGTACTCGTCGCTGCGGTGGTTGTACAGGGGGCTGGTAAACTGGCTGATGAGGTTGCCGTGGCCACCGTGGACCAGGACGATGTCCATGCCGGCGCGCTTCATCATACCGGCGGCCTTGCCGTACTTCTCGATGGTCTCATGGA
>JAZSQG010000219.1:0-3180 GCA_045537855.1 Oscillospiraceae bacterium | reverse complement strand
TGGCTGGCGACGGCCTGGGAAAATAGGACGATGCCGACATTATGAGAGAGCTGCAATCGCAGCTCTCTTTTTTTTATTCCTTTTTCCGTTTCTATAATACGCGGCTGATGATCCGTTTTCACGGCGGTATGGCGGTATGCTGAAAGGAAGAGAAACACCTCCTGATGCCGGTGCTTGAGAAAATGCATCAGGAGGGATCGATGTGTGAAGCGAGCAGCGTGTGAACAGCGTTTGGGCAGCGTGGCTATACGCCTGTACCGCATACCTGGCTTTCCGGCCGAGATGGAATCAAAACGCAGCATGAGGGCATGATATTTTGATTCGTTCTCTTGAAAACCTCTATATTAAGAGGGGGGGGTGCAAAATGTGAATTTTGCAACGCGCCCCACGCGAAACAAGGGTGTCATGCAATATTTACCGGTTTTTGGCTCGTTAAGAGCCAAAATGCCGGCTTCGTCACTGCCGGCAAGGTAAATTTGCTGGACCTGTTGCAGAATTTCGCATTCTGCAACAGGTCCTTCGCATATCGCGCCGTATTTTCAGCTTTACGGGCTGTGCCTTTTGGGGTGGAGAAAGCCCCTGTTGGTTAGTGCCCAGGCAGGCTATCTGCGTGATCCTGCTGCGTCACATGGGCTTTCTGCTGCGATAGAGCAGCCCCGCCATCA
The DNA here is from genome assembly GCA_045537855.1 of Oscillospiraceae bacterium. Classification (GTDB taxonomy): domain Bacteria; phylum Bacillota; class Clostridia; order Oscillospirales; family Oscillospiraceae; genus UBA1774. The sequence continues at coordinate 2,515 of JAZSQG010000219.1, read as the reverse complement.
GAGCATTGCCGGCAGCAAAGAGCAGCAGCCAGCCGGGGTAGAGCCGCAGGCTCAGCACCTTGACCAGCAGACCGAACAAAGGCGGCATCAGGGTACTGCCTACATAGGCGCTGGCCATCTGATAGCCGATGATGGTCTGGGATTCACGCTGGCCGAATAGCCCGGGGGTGGTGTGAACCAGACTGGGATAGATGGGCGCACAGCCCAGCCCCAAAAGCAGGAGACCCGCCATGGCGGTAAATTCTGCCCCGATCAGCAGGAAGAGCGCGCCGGGTACCGCAATACAGATACCCAGCCGCACCATACGCTTATCACCTAAACGGTCGGTGATAAAACCGCTGAGGAAGCGGCCAGCCGTGATGCCCAGATAGAAGAGTGATGCCCAGCGGGAAGCGCGGTCGGCGTCAAAGCCCCGGACAAGGACCAGCCAGCTGCTGGCCCAGAGACCGCAGCAGCTTTCCAGCGCGCAGTAGCAGAACATGGCGGCCATGATGGCCTTCACACCACTCTGCCGCAGAAGCTTTGTTCCCCCTGCCTCTTCGGCGGTCACTTCCTCCGCGGGGCTGTGCTTCCAGCGGGGAAGGGATAACAGCAGCGCCGCGGTGAGCAGCAGCTGCAGCAGGCCGATGCTGCGGTAGCCTTCTGTCCAGCTGCCGCCGGAAGCCAGAAATGCACCCATGATCATGGGACCCAGAGAGGCGCCAAGCCCCCAGAAGCAGTGCAGCCAGCTCATGTGTCGGGAACTGTAGTGCAGGGCCACGTAGTGGTTCAGAGCGGCGTCCACGCTGCCCGCGCCCAGACCGTAGGGAACGGCCCAGAAGCATAGGGCGAGGAAGCTGTGGCTGAAGGAGAAGCCCAGAAGGGCAATGGCCGTCAGCGCCACGCTGAAGGCGGTGAGCTTTCCGGTTCCCAGCCGGCGCAGCAGCCATTGACAGGCGAGACTGGACACGATGGTGCAGCCTGCAATGAGAAAGGTAATGATGCCGGCGGCGGAGACCTCAACCCCCAGGATCGGGTACATGAAGGGCCAGGCGGCACCCAGGATCGCATCCGGCAGGCCCAGACTGATAAACGATACGTAGATCATGATCAGCAGAAGGGAAGCCAATGTATCCCTCCTTACTCGCTCTGGGTGCGCAGACGCAGCGCCTCCAGGATCAGCTGCGTGCAGCCTTCGTCGCTGAAGGCGGAGGTGTCCAGCGTCAGGTCAAACCAGCGGGTATCGCCCCAATCCCGGCCGGTGAAATGCCGATAGAAGCGCTTCCGGGCGGCATCGGTGCGCCGCAGCCGGGTGAGGGCGGCTTCTGCGGTCTCGCCGCTTTCTGCGGCACTGCGGGCAGCCCGGTCGGCGCTGGGGGCATGGAGGAAAATACGCAGACAGTTGGGACTGTCCCGAAGAATGTAGTCGCCGCAGCGGCCCATGATGATGCCCCCCTGATCGGAAGCCGCCAGATTCCGCAGGATGCGGGTCTGGGCGGCAAAAAGGCGCTCCAGAGGCGGCAGCTCAGCGTTGTACATGGCGTAGCCGGCGGTGAGGAAGTCGTAGACCAGACCCCGGTTCATTTCCTCCTGATGGGCTCTTACAAAGTCTTCGCCCAGGCCGCTTTCCTGCGCTTCCAGAGGAATGAGCTCCTCGTCATACACAGGCAGGCCCAGCTTTTCCGAAAGGAGCCGGGCAATCTCGTCCCCGCCGGAGCCGGCTTCCCGGCAGATGGCGATGACCAGACCGGCGGCGGCGCGCACGGGATCGGCATCGGCAATGGCCTGGTCCAGCTTGCTGCTCCGCTCCACGAAGTTCAGCAGCCAGGGCTGGCAGACGCGCATCATCCGCTTCATCACAAAGCCCACCGTCAGGGCGGAGATGAGGGTACCCTCCCGGACGCCCACAAGAGCCCGGAACCAGATGAGAGAGGTGGCGGCGGAAAGAAGGACCATGCAGCAGTCGGTGATCATCTTGCAGCTGGCCACGGGCAGTCCCGTCTTTTTGGACACGGCGATGCTGAGCCCTTCCCCGGGAGTGGGGAGGATCTGAGGTGCCAGATAAAGCATCACGCCGAAGGCCACCAACGGCACGCTGATGAGCAGAAACAACAGGCGCATGGGATAGCTTTCCGGGGCCGGGAGGAAGGCAAAGAGATTGGTCGCCGCCGTCACCAGCAGACCGAAAAAGAAGGAGGCAACGATCTGCAGGAGCATGGAGGCTTTGAAATCCCGGCGGAGGATGAGAAGCTCCACCAGAATGTACAGGCAGTAGGTCCCCGTGGTGCAGACGCCCAGACCGATCTTTGTAATGTTGTGGGTCACATTGGCAAGGCAGGTCACGGGGCTGACGCCCAGGGCGGACTTCACCGAAAAGACCACGCCGATGGCCATGATGAACAGGCCCAGGCAGTAAATGAGGCCCCGCTTCAGCCAGACCTTCAGGTCGGCGGCGGAGAAATTCAGATGCTTCATGGGATATCCTCCCGCTAAGTTGCAGTCATCGGCCCGGCGCCAAAGGAAAGTCGGAGGCCAA
>JAZSQG010000213.1:0-7184 GCA_045537855.1 Oscillospiraceae bacterium | reverse complement strand
GTTTCGCTTTGATATCTCGCTCCGGCTGTGGGAAGGTCTGCTGCTGAGCTGTGTGCTGCTGGCCTGCACCTTCGCGGATCTGGAGGGATATATCATCCCGGACCGCTTTATTCTCCTGGGCGTGCTCATCCGCCTGCTGTTTATTCTGACTTCTCCCGACCTGCCGGGCCAGCTGCTGGCGGCGGTGCTGGGCGGGTTCTGCGTGGCAGCCGCGGTGCTGCTGGTGGCACTTGCCCTGGAAAAGATCCTCAGGCGGGAAGCTCTGGGCGGCGGTGATATCAAGCTGCTGTTTCTCACCGGACTGTATCTGGGCTGGCAGAAAAATCTTCTGTGCCTGCTGCTGGCCTGTTTCCTCGGCCTTATTTTCGGCGCGGTGACCCTGCGGATCAAGGGTCGGGGAGAGGGCGTGAAGCCCCCGGCGGATGCGGAGGCCGGGAAGGAAATGGCGGATAAAAAGCTCTTTCCCTGGGGGCCATCCATAGCATTGGCCGCCATTGCCGCCTATGTGTACGGAGACAGCATCATCAGCTGGTATCTGGGTTTGTTTGGAATGTAAGCTGTCCCAAGTGGGCAGAGCGGCGGGCCAGGCCCGCCATCAAAGCAAGGAAGTGTGGGTATGTCAAAAACCGTTGTGGGACTGGATATTGGCAACAGCAGCCTGAAAATCGCATACCGCAAAGGGAAGCAGGGCATTGTCACCGATAGCGTGAAGCTTCCGGAGAATCTGGTGAAGAACGGCAGGGTGCAGGTGCTGCAGGCCATGGCGGACTGCCTTCGGCAGCTGCGCAGGGAGCGTCGCCTGCCCCGGAATGCTTATTATGCCATGGTGCTGCCGGAATCTGCGGTGATCTGCCGCCGGATGACGCTGCCCTATATGACCCGGGAGCAGCTGACTTTGAATCTTCCGTACGAATTCCGGGACTTTATCACCGATGAAGGGGACAGGTATTACTACGACTATGCCCTGGAACGTATCGTGAACGATGACGCCGGGAATCCCCGGAGCATGGAGCTGTTTGCCGCGGCGGCGCTGAAAAACGTGGTGGCGGAGCACCGGGATCTCTGCCGCATGGCAGGGCTGAAGCTCCGCATTCTGCAGCCCCGGGAGATTATCTGGAACACGCTGCTCAGCCGCTGCATCGGCGAGGATGCGGTCGGTGAAGGTCGGGAATTCTGCATTGTGGACATGGGCCAGCGGGTCACCCGGGTCATGTTCTACCGGGGCAGTATCTTCCGGGCCAGCCGCAGCATCGACATGGGCAGCGCGGATATTGACGAGGCCATTTCCATGAGCCGGAATGTGGACCTCCATCTGGCGCAGACCTATAAGGAAACGAACTACGAGGGCGCGTTGGAAGACGAGGGCTGCCTGGATACCTATCACCGCATCGCCCTGGAAATTCGCCGGGCTATCAATTTCTACCGCTTCAGCGAGCCGGAAAGCACCCTGGAGGACCTGTATTTTGCCGGCGGCAGCGCCTGCATTGCTGCGCTGTACCATGCCGTGGCAGAAGGCAGCGGACTGACGATGCATTCTGTCACCGAACTGCTTCCTGCGGAGCTGAGCGGAGAGAACACCGGGGCCTGTGCCCTGGCGGTGGGTCTGAGCCTTTGCGGCAGGGAGGTGCTGGATAATGTCTGATCGCATCGCAAAGAAGGGGATTGACAAGCACGCTCCCGGCAAGCGGGTGCTGAACCTCTATGTGCAGGACGAACGGGAGAATCTGGTGCCCACCGTCCTCCTGTATGTGCTGCTGGGCCTTGTGATTATGCTTGCCATCGGAAAGTTTGAAGTGGCCGACCGGCTGGTGGCACTGCGGGAGGCGGAAGCCGACCTGGTGGAAGCCCGGGAAAAAATTCTCCTCACCCAGCTGGAACTGAAGGATTATGACCGGATAAACCGGGATTATGTTCTGTATTCCGACAGTCACCTCAGCGGCGAAGCGCCTCTGGCGGACCGCATGGAAATTCTGGAACTGCTGGAAAAGCATCTTATCCGGGATACGGCGGTGACCAGCATTTCGGTCATGGGAAATGAGATCAACGTGCAGTTTGCAGATGCCAGTCTGGAAGATGTCTCTGCCCTGGCGGGCGCGCTGGAAGCGGAAAGCCTGGTGCAGAGCGTGACCGTGACCACCGCGTCCACTACGACCACGGTGGGCGGCAGCTACGGCAGCCAGATCCTCATGACCAATATGCAGATCCTTGTAAGCGGAGAGGAGGAAAGCCGGTGAAAACCACGACCGTGTCTTCCAGGAAAAAAGCGCTGCTGATCCTGCTGGTGCTGGTGGCGGCGGTGGCGCTGTACATTCTGGCCTACCGCAAGCCCATGGAGCGGAAACTGGAGGATGTGCAGCGTCAGATCTCCGCAGCACAGGATGAACTGACGATCTATCAGGCGCGCCTTGCCAAACAGGAACGGATGCAGGCGGAGCTGGACGCCATTTTCGCGGAAAACGAGAATCCTCCCGCCATGACCATGTATGATAACTCCAGGAATGTGATGAGCCAGCTGAGCCGCATCATCACCCCGGTCACATCGGATTACAGCGTGTCCTTTGCCACGGTGGATACAGAGCCTCAGGTGGTGCGCCGCCATATCAGTGTGAGCTTTTCTGCCGGCGGCTATGAGGCGGCGCGGGATATCCTGCAGGCTTTGCACGACAGCGAGTACCGCTGCATGATCGACCACTTCCGACTGGATATCGAGCAGCGCCAGCATGCGGCCGGCAAAGTCAGTGCCAGTGCGCAGATTACCTATTTTGAGTATAACGGCGAATAAAGTTTGGGCCCCGCCGCTTTCTCCCGGAAAGCGGTCGGGGTCCTGTGTGTTTTTTTAATCTGAAAGGAGAAAAAGAATGTTCCGGACTGTTTACAACAAGCTGACTCCCGAAGCCATTCAGGCTGCTTTTGACCGGGCGGGCGCACCCGCTTCCGCAGCGCCCATGTACCGGGGTCTCAGCGGACAGAGCCTCTCTGTCGTCACCGATGGGGGCGTGAAGCTGGATTACAGCTTTGGCCGCGGCCATGCCGCGGAAGTTTCCGTCAACGGGGCGGAGGCCGTTACGGCCACCTATACCGCCCTGAAGCTTGGCAGAGTGGTGATGCTGAGCCACATGATGCCCGGCAGTCAGACTTCTTTCCATGTGGTCTGGGACCAGAAGACCGACCTGGCGACGGTGTTTGAAGTCTGGTTCTCCGACCCCAATTTTGCCGATGCCCGGGAAGCCCAGCGGGAAGTTTACTTCGGCTATGTCGCCCGGGAGGGAAAGGCTGCGCCGGAAGCCCGCCATGCCTATACCAGCCGCTTTGAAAACAAGGGCATCGTGTGGACCGATGACCGGGGTGAAAAGCTCCTGATCGTTTCCAACTCCTGTTTCTATTCCACCATGGTGCAGCTGAATGCCCCCGACGGCGGTATCACCGTGGCATTCCCCTCGGACTATATCAAAATCAATGACGAGCTGTTTATCTACGCCCGGAACGAAGCGGAGTTCAGCGGAACCTTCGTGCTGGCCGCCATCGACCTGTTCAGCATGAAGGAGATCGGCGTGCGCCTGGGCTTCGATGAAAAGGACCGGCTGGACTGGTGCATGTTCACCGCCGACGGCGACTTTGTGGGCCAGCTAGCTACCTTCGGCGGCTTCACCGATTACGGCGGAAACTACGATCCCGAGAAGTTCGGCAGCATGGTGATGCCTGATGAAAAGGTGGTCAAGGGCCGCCGGGCTGTCTACCGTGTACACCATGAGTATCCCGATATTACCCGGGAGCAGGCGCTGCATGCCGGTGATGAACCCCATTCCTTCCCCAAGGTGGATGAATCCATCATGCCTTCCGGCAATGCCATGCCCGACAGCGATTTCCTGGTGGGCAAGCGCTTCACCCTGCGTATGGACGACGGTCCCGCCTGGGAATATCAGGTGGACGGCATCAGCACCCTGCGTTGGCGTGAAAAGGGCAAGAGGCAGTGGCATGAGGAGACCTACAAGGCATTTGAGCCTGATGAAAAGCTTATTATGTTCTCTCATGTGCAGACCGGCACCCCCTACGGCAAGGGCATCATTGCCGCCGTGGACTTCCGCAACGGCTGCGCCACCGTGTTCCACTCCCGCATAGGCAACGGCTACGCCTACCGGGAAGTGGGCTATGAACTCTACTTCGGCGTGGTGGAGATGCGGGGCGTGCCCGTACCGGAGCGCCTGCGCCACACCCGCACCACAGACCTGGTGGGCCGCGCTTTTACCTGGAATTACAGCGGCGGTCCCGACGGGCTGGCTTCCCTCCATGTCTACACCTCTCCCTGGGCCTATTCCTGGACTATTTATGCGGACAATCAGGAAGGGGGCATGGTCTGGTCTTCTCCATGTGAATACGTCAAACTGCGTAAGGACTGCTACATCATGAGCTGGGTGGAAGAGACCAGCGCAGGCGGTCAGGGTACGGTGCTGATGAATCTGCGCACCATGCACGACTGCGGTGTGTTCTACGGGCTCAGCTTCGATGGAAGCAACGCGGTGAGCATGTCCGCCATGGGTGCCTTTGCCCGGGAAGCGGGAAAGCTGGATATCCTGAAGTATTTTGAGCCCTGAGTGAGGCTGGCGCCAGTGAACAGTCTGAGAACATTCTCCGGCTGTTCACTGGCTTTGCCGGAGAAAGGGCTTGCACCTCCGCTTTTTCTATGCGATAATGTTAGATAACCTGTCGGGAGGATTTCGATATGGCAACAAAAATCTTCTTCGTGGACGACGAAAAATTATTGCTGGAAAGCCTCGAAGTGTTCTTTTCTTCGGCAGAGGATTTTGAGGTGACAGGTTCGGCGCAGAGCGGGGAAGAGGCGCTGCAAAAGCTGGAACTGCTTCAGCCGGATCTGGCCGTTGTGGACCTGAACATGACCGGGATCGGTGGTATCCGTCTCATCGGTGAGATCAAGCGCCGATGGAGCCATGTCCGCATCCTGGTGCTCAGCACCTACTATGACGATTACAACATTACATCGGCCATTGCGGAAGGCGCCGACGGCTACATTCTCAAGAGTTTTGGCAGCGGGGAGATCATCAACGCCGCCAGAATGGTTGCCCGGGGGCATACGGTGCTGGACAGAAAGGTTATGAGCGTGCTTCATGTCAATGCACGCAAATCTGCCGGATACTCCGCCGGGGAGGAGGATCAGGACGAACTGCGTTTCCGGGAGGTTTACAGCAACCTCACCGAACGGGAACGGGAGATCTGCAGCCTGATCCAGAAGGGCCGCTCCAACCGGGAGATTGCCGATGCCCTGCACATTACGGAGGGTACCGTGAAAAACTATCTTTCCGGCATCTACTGTACTCTGGGGCTGCGAGACCGCACGGCTCTGGCGGTGGCGATTACCAGAAGCCGGGCGCCGGAAGCATAAAAGTCCATGGAACGATACAGAAGGCTCCTTCTGGAAAATGAACGGGATATCAACCGGCGCACCAGCCTGATTGCGGTTTTTGAGCTGTGCGTTGTGGCGTTCATCTATCTCCTGGACGGTGTGGGCCTCTTTACCATCTATTCCTTTGCCACGCACTTTGTCTGGAAGGCGGCGCTGGCTGCAGTGCTGCTGCTGCCCTGGCTGCTGGTATGGGCCGCCAAAGCTGACGGGAAATGGATAAAATATGTGGTGATGACCTGCCTGGTGGCGGCAAGCGGCCTCTGCTACATCATTTTCAACGTGCAGGCTATGCTGCTGATGATGTTTCCCACTGTGGTGGTGTCCCTGTATTATGACCGGCGGCTCAGCTACTTTACCTGCCTTTTAACGGTGCTGGTTTTGTTCCTGTCCTATCTCACGGCCAGCTATCTGTTGTTGCCTGCGCGTTATCAGAATCCCTTTGGCTTCCGCTATGTGATGGTGGATACCGCTATTCCCCAGGCCATGTACTACATCTGCTTTGCCGTTCTGCTGCAGCTGCTGAATCGGCGTACCCTGGGCATGCTGCGGGATGTCAACCGGACCAGCCAGGAAAACGAGATCCTTTCCCTGGAAAAGGAAACGGCAGAGATGCGGGGCCGTATGGACGAACGGGAACATATCAGCCGGGACATTCAGAATAATGTGGGCCACACCATCACCGCTGCCATTTTTGCTCTGGAGGCGGCGAATCTCCGGCGTGCTGCCGATCCTGAGGCTGCGGATGAAATGACGGAGCGCGCTATCCAGCGGATGCGGGAAAGTATGGAGACCATCCGCAACAGCGTCCGTGTGCTGGATGACGACAATGTGCTCACCCTGCAGGAGCTGCTGAAGATCCTCACCCTCTGCTGCCGGCAGACGGAGCTGAACGAAGAGGTCATGATCGAAACGGATTACAGCGGTGTCGTGCCCCAGGCGCTGGAAGCGCCTTTCAGCAGCGGGCGCGTCAGTTTCCTGTACGGAACCGTGCAGGAATGCGTCAGCAACGCCATGCGTCACGGCGGCGCAAAGCACATCCGCCTCAGCGTGGCGACGGAAGCCAACCTGCTGCGGGTAGAGGTGTGGAATGACGGGAAACGCAGCGATATCAGTACGGCGGAAGAAGGCTACGGCCTGAAAAAAATACGAAAATTTACGGAAAATGTGGGCGGAAGTCTGGATATCCGGCAGGAGGGCGGGTTTACCGTGTGCATCCTGCTGCCGGTGGAAAGTCTCTGAGCCCGCATAGGCAGTAAGGAAATAACATAAAAATTGTTGAGAGGATAAACCAATGCTGAATCCAAGAGAAAATTTTCTGGCAACCATCCGTCCCGACGGCAAGCCTGACCGTCTGGTCAAGCAGTTTGAAGGAACCGTATTTCTGCCCGGTGACCCGGTCTGCGCCTATGTCCGGGGCAACCGCTATGCCGGTATGGAGCCCCTGAAGGACCTTTGGGGCACCACGGTGGTCTGGCCCCAGAATGTGCCTGCCGCCATGCCCCACGTGACCGAGGAAACCAAGGTCATCCGGGACATTACCTGCTGGCGCAACTTCACCCGGGTGCCGGACCTGATCGCCAACTGCTCTGAAGACGCTGTCTGGGAGCCTTATCTGGAACGTATGGCCGCTGTGGACCGCACGGAAGGTCTTGCCATGATGTTTGCCCCCACGGGCCTCTTCGAGCGCCTGCACTTTCTCATGGGCTTTGAGGACACCTTCCTGAACCTGATGCTGGAACCGGAAGCCATGGCCGATCTCTGTGCC
>JAZSQG010000119.1:0-2545 GCA_045537855.1 Oscillospiraceae bacterium | reverse complement strand
TCAATGCGGCAGGGCGCCCCCGCGGGAAAAGGCGGAAGAAAAAAACGGCATTTTTCCCGAAAAACAGGAAGTCGGCGGGCTTCCCGGGGGGAAGTCCGCCGACTCAGCGTGTCGAAAAAGTATTTCGACACGCTGAAGCAGGTTTTTCAAACTTCCAAAAAAGTTTGAAAAACCCAGGGACAAAACGCGAAGGGGGCCCTTTGCCAGGGGCCTTTGGCCCCAGCACAACCTCCCCCGCTGCTCTGTCACGCAAGCCTTTATCATGGTTTTTCGACAGATTCGGAGGTGTTGCAATTTTGCAACACCTCCACTTATGTTCATTCAGTTCAGCTCCGCACGGCGGAACATGTACCAGGAAACGACGATGCTCACGGCAAGGAAGATAACACTTCCCAGCAGCAGGGGCAGAACACTGGCGCCCTGCTCCCACATTTCAATGTTTCCCTTCACCGCAGCGGGCCAGACGATCCCGGTAAAGCGCAGCAGCAGGCAGTAGACCGCGCTGACGGCGCCGGTAAGGACGCTGCTGCGGGTAATGTAGCCCACCATGAAGGGCAGGGCCATCAGGGCACAGTCGGCAAAGGCGTGGAGCGCCAGGCGGCTCGCCACATAGCCCGTGGGCAGGCGGCTGAACACCGTGGGCGCATAGATCCCCGTGAGGCAGAGGATGCCCAGCAGGGAAACGACGAAGCACACGGCGAAGTAGAAGATCACCTGGGAGAAGAAGACGGCGCTCCGGCGCTTGCCGGCATAGATGCTGTTATAAAAGCCCTTGCCGGAAAAATCCCGGGCCAGGAAGGCCATTACAAAGATGAGGGGCAGCATCAGCAGACCCTTGTTGCTGGCCAGGACCCAACGGAACTGGAAGGGATGGGCATCCTGAAACACGGCAATGAGGTCCAGCGCGTCACTTTCCTCAAAAGCGCCCCGATTGATGAACATGTTCCGGGCGCTGAGGATGCTGACTTTGTTGGCATCGCAGTAGCTCAGGTATTCGCCCAGGGTGCAAAGCTCGGGCAGGGCGTACATATTACTTTCGGTGATCTTGCTGCGGGAGCTGAAAAATACATCGCAGCCCAGCATGGCCAGCAGCGCTACCAGCAGCACGCCGCTGCGCAGCAGCCGGAACATTCTGGCACGGAGAAGGTTTTTCATTTCTGCACAGCCTCCTTCCGAAGTTCCTGATAGAAGTCTTCCAATTCGTTGGGCTTGCCGATGCCCTCGGGCAGCCGGGCCTGCAGTTCCTCCCGGGTGTAGCGGGCGATGATGCGGCCCTTATCCATGAACACATAGTCCGTGGCGAAGGGGAAGAGTTCGCCGAAGAATTGCCCCGTCACCAGCAGGGACATGCTCCGCTCCTCCATCTCCTCCCGGATGAGCGCCTGCAGCAGGGCGCTGTCATCCGTGTCCAGACCGGCATACACCTCGTCCAGCACCAGCAGCCGGGGCGCACCCAAAAAGGCCATGGCGATGCCCAGACGCATTTTTATCGTGGCGGGGCAGCCGCCGGCTCTGCGCCGGCCGATGTCCCGGGGTGCGATCTTCAGGGCCCGCAAAAGTCTGCCGATGCGCTTCTTGTCCACCTTGCCCCGGACTCTGCTCTGGAGCAGCAGATTGTTTATGATGCTCAGATCCCCGTAGAGCACGGGACCGTCCACCAGAAAGCCCACATCCCGCCGGGCTTCGTGCAGTTCATCCCCGCTCATGCCCAGAAGGCTGATCTCCCCCTGATCGGGGGCGGTAAGTCCCGCCAGACAGCGCAGAAGGTCGGTCTTGCCGCTGGAAGCATCCCCCAGCAGCGCGCAGATGCGCCCTTCCTCCAGCTGCAGGTCGAGACCGTCCAGCACCCTGGTGCCGGAAACGGTCTTTTCAAGACCGCTGATACGCAGTAATTCCATCAGGTTCCTCTCTCCCGTAAGCTGCCGATGACAGAAAACAGCAGCAGCACGATCATATTTGCACAAACCACGCTGGCGCCGGTGGGCAGAGCCAGGGCGTAAGACGCCAGGGTACCCAGCAGAAAGCAGCCAACGGAAACGAATGCAGAACAGATTATAACACTTTTAAACTGTCTGCACAAGCGCATGGATGACAGAGCCGGAAAAATAATCAGGCCGGAAATCAGCAGCGATCCCATCATGCGCATGCCTACCACGATGGTCAGGGCGGTGAGCAGGGCGATGAGGGTGTTGTAGGCCCCGGCGCGGACGCCGGTGGCCCGGGCAAAGGTCTCGTCAAAGGTGACGGCGAAGATGCGGTTATAGAAGATCACGAACAGCAGCAGCACCACCGCCGTGATGGCCACGCTGAGCTTTACATCCGTGCCGGACATGCTGAGGATGCTGCCGAAGAGGAAGTTGCTCACCTCCGTGTTCATCCCCGTGGAAAGGGAGACCACGATGATGCCCACGCTCAGGGCGCCGGTGGAAATGAGGGCGATGGCCGCGTCCCCCTTGATCTTCCCGCTTTCGCTGATGCGCAGCAGCAGGAAGGCCGCCACCACTACCACGGGAACGGAAACGGCCAGAGGCGCGGCATTCATGGC
>JAZSQG010000046.1:0-4376 GCA_045537855.1 Oscillospiraceae bacterium | reverse complement strand
CGCTTTTGGGCCGGTCAAAGATCTCTTCCGGGGTGCCGCTCTCCACGATCCGGCCTTCATCCATGAAGACCACGCGGTCGCCCACTTCCCGGGCGAAGCGCATCTCATGGGTGACCACCAGCATGGTCATGCCGCTTTGGGCCAGGTCCTTCATGACTTCCAGCACTTCCCCCACCATTTCCGGGTCAAGGGCGCTGGTGGGCTCGTCAAAGAGCATCACTTCCGGGTCCATGCACAGGGCGCGGACGATGGCCACGCGCTGCTTCTGGCCGCCGGACAGCTTGGCGGGCCAGGCATCCGCCCGGTCGGGCAGGCCCACCCGGGCCAGCAGTTCCCGGGCCCGGCTTTCCGCCTGGGCTTTGGGCACCTTTTTCAGGGTGCGGGGCGCAAGGGTCATATTCTCCAGCACGCTCTTATGGGGGAAGAGGTTAAAGTGCTGGAACACCATGCCGATCTTCTGGCGGCACTGGTTCAGGTCGGTCTTCCCATCGGTGAGCTCCAGCCCGTCAAAGACGATGCTGCCCTCACTGGGCACCTCCAGCATATTGACGCAGCGCAGCAAGGTGCTTTTCCCGCTGCCGGAAGGGCCGATGACCACGACCACTTCCCCGCGTTTCACTTCCAGATCCACACCGTTCACGGCGGTGAAATCTCCGAAGCGCTTTACCAGTCCGTGGATCCGGACGAGAGCATCAGTGGTCACTGCTGCGAAGCCTCCTTTCCAGTTTGCCCACCAGCCAGGTGAAGAAGATGACCAGAACCAGATAGATGAGGGCCACGGCGAAGAGGGGCATGAATGGGCTGTAGGTGCGGCCGCGGATGATATCGCCGCCCTTGGTCAGATCCTGCACCGCCACATAGCCGGACACACTGGTCTCCTTCAGCAGGACGATGAATTCGTTTGCCAGGGACGGCAGCACGTTCTTCAGGGCCTGGGGAATGATGATGTGCCACATAGTCTGCACGAAGTTGAAGCCCAGACTGCGGCCCGCCTCAAACTGGCCGTTGTCGATGGACATGATGCCGCCGCGGATGATCTCCGCCACATAGGCACCGGAGTTGATGCCGAAGGCCAGAATGGCGATGAACACGCCGTTGTTGGAGGCGGCGAAAATAATGTAGTACATGATCATCAGCTGCACCACCACAGGGGTGCCGCGGATGACGGTGAGGTAGAGGCGGCAGACGCCGTCCACCAGTTTCAGCACGCTGTAGCCCAGACCCCGGCGCATGCCCGAGGAATTCTTATCCCAGGTAGCGCGGACAATGGCCACCACCGTGCCGATGACCACGCCCAAAATCACCGCGAAGAGGGTGATCTTCAGCGTCGTCACCAGACCGTCGGTGAGATAACGCCAGCGGTTGTCGGTGACAAAGTTCAGGATAAAATCTGCTTTCAGATCGGCCAGCCATTCAGCCAATGAAAATCCCTCCGATACAGAGAAACGCTCCGTGCACAGGGCTGCCGGAGCGTTTCCCGAAAAATCTTAATGCAGCTTAGCCGTTGTTGGAAGCAACAAAGGCCTTGGCGGGCTCATTGTCGATGACCACGCAGTCGATCTTGCCGGAGACCAGAGCGGCCACGGCGTCAGCGCCCTTGTTGTAGCGCTGGATGGTAGCCAGACCGGCGTCTTCCAGATCCCAGGTGGTGTACAGGTCGCCGGTGGTGTTGGTCTGCACGCCGATGTTGTAGCCCTTGCCCTCTTCCACGTTGAAGAGGTCGTCCACGCTGGTGATCTTGGAGTCCTCGCGGACGATGACCACCTGCACGCCGGTGGCGTAGCTGTCGGTGAAGTTGATGCTCTGGAGACGGTCCTCGGTGACGGTCATACCGGCCATGCCCATGTCGGCCTTGCCGGACTGGACGGCGGCGATGATGGCGTCAAACTCCATGTCGCTGATGACCAGCTTCTTGCCCAGCTTGTCGGCGATGAGGCCGGCGATGGAAGCGTCGATGCCCACGATGGCGTCGTTCTCATAGTACTCGTAGGGAGGGAACGCAGCGTTGGTGGCCATGGTCAGGGTCTCGGTGTAGCTGTCGGCATTCTTCTGGATCTCGGGCAGGCTGCCGGTGCCGGAAACATAGAAATCCACGATCTGCTTCACGCTGCCGTCGGCGATGAGCTCGTTCAGGGCAGTGTTCACATCGTTCAGGAGATCTTCACGGTCCTTGGCGATGCAGATGGCGTAATCTTCCAGGGCATACTCGGTGTCCAGGATCTTCAGCTTGACCTTCGCGGAGCCGCAGGCGCACAGGCACAGGCACAGGCAGACCAGCAGGCACAGCGCGGCAATTCTCTGAAACTTCTTCATGTTTGAATTTGCCTCCTAAATAATCATACGTAGCCCCGACATGCAGGGCGACTGCATTATATTGCATATTTATGCGCTTGTCAAGGAAATCGCCCCCCGCTTATGCGGGCAAGCTGAATGAACACGCCCTTTTTCGCGGAATTTCGATCCGGGCACACTTTTTTTACAAAATCTGAAATTACGGCTTGACAAATGTGGAAAGATGGGTTATACTTCACTCTGCTTTCGGACAGTTAGCTCAGCTGGTAGAGCTTCCGCTTGACGTGCGGAAGGTCAGGGGTTCGAGTCCCTTACTGTCCACCATCACCGGCATCCTCACCGAGGGTGCCGGTTTTGTTTTTTCATACGTCCGAAAAAGGAGGTAAGAGCATGAACACACTGGTTCTGGAAATTCCGAACATCACGCATCAGGCGGAATATGAGCGCGTGATGGCCAAATGGGAAGCCCTGGAGGAAAACATTCAGCCGGAGCTGCTGCGCCGGGGCAACACCCCTTACGAGAAATGGCTGGAATACTGCGAAGATGACCGCACCACCGCTTCCATGCTGTCGACGAATATCCCCTGTACGCTGTATTTCATGCTCAACGAAACGCGGGAGATCATCGGAGGCATCGTGCTGAACCACGCAGATACCAGGCGGGGACATCTCCATGCAGGGATCGTCCCATGGTGCAGAGGGAAGGGCTACGGAACTGCCATGCTCGCACTGGCCTTGCAGGAGTGTCGGAAAAAAGGCACCCGGACCGTACACATCTGTCCGTATTCGGAAAACACTTCTGCCATACAAACCATTTTGAACAACGGCGGATATCTGAAGGAAGAATTCCTTGACCGGGGACGCCCCAGTGCCCGCTATGAGATCCTCCTGCCTTAAGCTCCCGCATCGAAACGAGCCCAATATAATTTCCCTCAACCCGGACCGCAAAATATATTGCAATCACAGCGCAGGTGCGTTACACTGGACATGCAGACATTTGCGGCATGTTCATCGGGAATATCACGAAATGGAGGGGAGTTCATGAAAAAACGATACAGTCTGTTTCTATGCACTGCCATCATCATGGCGATTATCATGGCACTGGGCTTTCTTTCCGCTTGCGGAAACCGGCAGACTGCCCCGGCACCGTCCGCCTCCCCAACAGCTGCGTCTGAACGCAGTGAATATGATCTTATGGAATACAGCTACGAAGCGTACATCGACCTGAGCACACACATCATCCTGGCGGAATATCTGGGGGAAGTCCCCGCCTACCACGGCAGCGAGCTGCAATTCCGCATTGAGGAGACGTACAAGGGCCAAACGGAGGAAGAGGTCATCCATGTGGTGGATTCGTCCCGGGAATATGAGGAGGGCCTGTCCTATGTCCTGTTTCTGAACATACGGACTTCCCTTTATCATCCCCATGACCGCTATTCCCCCACAGTCGTTTCCCCCAGCGAAAAGACCGACACGGCCTATATCCAGACATATCTGCAAAACGCGGCTGCGGACAAGGAGGATGCGGAGACGGAGCGGCGCTACACCCTGTCCGAGGATATTACGGAGATCCTCGCCGACACCCCCTACGTGTTTGAAGTCCGGGTGGGCGAAGTTATGGTAGAATCCGTTTACGCCCCCACCACGATTTATTACTGCGAGGTACTCTCCGTACTGAAGGGAAAACCCGTCAGCAGCGAGATCAGAGTCAAGTTTTTCAACGATACCGTGAAGTCGGGGGATGAACTGATCGTCCTGCTGACTTCCTCCTCCGAGACCTCCCTGCTCTATACCCTGTCCTCCCTGCACAGCGTCTATACCCCCGCCGAAATGGAAGAGATCCCTGCACTGCAGGAGCTGCAAAAGGCAGCTTCCCCGCTCCCGCCGGACGTGCCTCTGCCGTTTACGGATGCGGAGATTCTGGAAGCGGAGCAGGCTTATATCGCGCAGCAGCTCATCACGGCGCCGCTGCAGCCAAGCGGCACATAATACGCACAACGAATCAGCGGAAGCAGTGACCATGCACTGCTTCCGCTGTTTTTTGTTTCATCCGACGCGTTTCAGCCCTCTGCCTTTTTCAGAAG
>JAZSQG010000274.1:0-2242 GCA_045537855.1 Oscillospiraceae bacterium | reverse complement strand
CACAAAAAACCGGGCCTGTGTCAGGCCCCACAGGGAGGGATTCCGATGATACAGCTGCATCCGGGCAGGCGTACTGCACGCCGCAGGGCGCCCCTGCTTCTTCTGCTGCTTTCTCTCCTGCTGGCGGGCTGCGCATCGAGGCGGCCTGTTTCCCTCCGAAATGCCGAGCTGCTCCGGGAGGATGCGGTCCTCGGGGAAGTGGCCCTGAACCGGGGCAGCCTGCACTTCCGCTCCCGGGAGGAGATCGCCGCCACTTTGACCGCAGAGGAAACGGGCCGCTCCTATGCAGACGCCTACCTGACCCCGCAATACATGCCCTCGGTTTTCCGAACGGACCCGGCGCGGATCTGTGAGATCCTGCAGATCACAAAAGCGGATTGGGTCCTGCCCGCAGACCTGCGGGAAGCCTCGCCGGACATGGGCGGACTGACGCATTTTTCCGCCCGCAGCGGTCAAAGGGGCGCGACCCC
The DNA here is from genome assembly GCA_045537855.1 of Oscillospiraceae bacterium. Classification (GTDB taxonomy): domain Bacteria; phylum Bacillota; class Clostridia; order Oscillospirales; family Oscillospiraceae; genus UBA1774. The sequence continues at coordinate 1,772 of JAZSQG010000274.1, read as the reverse complement.
GGAGGAGCGGACCGCCTGGGACTACGAAATATTTCTGCCACAGGCTGAGATCACATATACATCCTCCAGCCAAACAGAATACCGCCGCTATCTCTCCGTGTACGCAAAATACGGGGCCTTTGAATTTGTGGACAGGGTCTTCTGGACGGTGCCGGTGCATTTCCGGGTGGGTGCGCAGGATTCCCGGGTCGGAGATGTCGCCATGGGAATATCGTGGACCATGCACAGTGCGGAGCATCCCCATGTTTACGAATTCGAAGTCGCCATGACCGTGGGTGACACGGGCTACTGGATCGAGTGCTGCGGCCTGACGCAGGAGGAGCTTTGCGCCTTTCTCCTGTCCGTGGTGAATGCGCCCCGGGACCCATCCCGGGATACCCACGCTGCGCTAACGGCGTATCTTTATGAGGTCGCAGCCGAAAACAGCGTCCCCTATATTGATTCTCTGCTGCGCTGTGAGACGAAATAACTGTCATAAAAGCACAGCGGAGCAGCGGCGCGAGGCTTTCACAACGCATCGACAAGTTATTTTGTTTATATTACGTTTACTATACAAATCGTGATTTTTGTGAGAGGCCTGGGAGGTGATCCATGAAATTATGCATAATCCTTCTGCTGCTTTCTCTCCTGCTTACCGCCTGCCGGGCGGAGGTGGGGACGCCGGTTCAGCAAACACCGGCCCAAACGCCGCTCGCCACGCCCCCGGCGCAGCTTACGGGGGAAGCGCGGCTCGCGCTCATGGAAGAAACGCAAAAAGCCGTAAAGCAGTGCATTGTCGACTTTCGTAAGGAGCGAACAACAGAATATCTGCACAAGGGCCTTCAGCAGGCGCTCCCTTATTCCGAGCCCTTTGCAGGTCAGTGGACGCTGCGCTGGTCCCGGGACACACTGCTGGTCACGGTTTATCGGGATTTTGACGTAGCGCGGGCAGAAGCGCTGCTGCAGGAGTTCGACTGTGTGCGGGTGGAGCGTGCCCCTGCCCCGGAGCCCTATGCATCGAGCGTAACGCGCTGGAGCACCCGGGGTGTCCTCACCCTGGAGCCCGCCAGGGATGTTTCCGACGAGACGCCCTCCACATGGTGCTATCAGTACACGCTGGACTGGCAGGACGAAGCCTTTGCGTACGAGATTTCCGGCTCCCGCTACTGGGTGGAAGTGTTTCGGGATGACGCCTGGTATCGCATCCCGGATATCGACGCCGGGGACCCCAATTTTCTCGATTCTCCGTGGACGTCCTACGATGGGTATCGGACCCTGCAGCCCGGCGAAAACACCGGTCACTTTTTGACGAGCTACAGTAACTATGACTTTCAGCCCGGCCGTTATCGCTTCGTGTTTCAGGTTTTTAACCGTTACAGCGAATATTTCGCCGCCGAGTTTACACTTGAGGAGGGCGATGTCGCCTGACGGAAACCGGCGCGAAGCACGGCAGCTGCAGGAAAGGCGGCAATATGAAGCGAATTTTCAGCATCTTCCTCGTTTCCCTCTTCCTCCTCTGCTGCGGCTGCCATGCCCCGGAGAACGGGGATGCTTCCCCCATCAGCGAGGAAGTCTATGCATATTTCAGGGAAATCTGTCCCACCGGCAGCTTTTTCGAAGAAAACGGCCTCCTCATGTATCGGTGGCATTCGGACTCCCACGCCTCGGTCATCGGTCCCCAGCCGGAGCTGCCCAGCCCGGGAGAGGAAGCATCAAGCGCCGGGGAGGCCATCATGCGCTTCGGCATTCTGGATGTTGTGGGCGGAGAACAGGCGGACGGGGGCATTTACTAT
>JAZSQG010000308.1:0-4325 GCA_045537855.1 Oscillospiraceae bacterium | reverse complement strand
TCTGCGCAGCGGAAAATGGCGATCTCTTCGGCGGTGGCGCCGGAAGAGAGGCAGAAGTACATGGCCGAAGCATCCGTTTCGGCAAGGCCGTAAAGATAGCAGCCGATCTTACTGTCGGCAGGCTCCAGCGTGTCGCTGAAGGCAGAGGTGGCCAGCAGCTCGGCTGCCAGGGCTTCCGGCTGGGGCAGGGGCGCCTTGGTCTCCCCGGGCTCTTCGCCGCAGGCGCAGAGCAGCACAAACAGGCACAGGGCCAGCACAAAAAGCAGAGTACGTTTCATCGTTTTACCTCCAGGACCGTATGGGTCTTCAGATAATCCAGCCAGAGGCTGTAGTACTGGGAATAGGGATGGATGCCGTCATGACTCCAGCCGGAGGGAAGGTTGCCCTCCTCATCGGCCAGAGAGTCGTACACATGGACATAATGGGCCTGCTTCTCCTCCGCCAGGAGGCGAATGACCTCGTTATACTCCCGGATGCGATCGTTGTTGAACACGCTGCCGCTGCCGGACTGCCGGGCGCTCACCGGGGTCATGGACTGGAGATACACATCCGCGTCCGGCTGCAGCTCCCGCAGCTCGTCGATGAGCTTGCCGTAGAGGCGGCTGAAGGTCTCGGTGTTGAGGCTGATCTCGTTGAGCCCCAGCATCACATAGATCTTGCGGTAGCTGCCCTGGGCCACGGCGTCCAGAATGGTGATATACTCTCCGCCCCCGGCATTCACCGCCTTTTCGTGGTAGATGTTGTCCACGGTGATGGACTGGGTAGCATACATGTCCGCCACGGTGAGCCCGCTGTAGATCATGAAGCCCTGCTCCAGAGAGTTTCCGATAAACACGGCGTCCTCAAAAAACGCGTCCTCCACCGCTTCGGATTCCGGTACGGGGCTGCCCCAGGTGTACTCCGGCAGCAGATCTCCATTGCCGGCAATGAAGCGGCAGCGGGTCTCCGTGGTGGCGGGAATGATCACATCCACGCCCCAGGTCTTCAATTCGTCCCGGGCTTCCACCCGCCGCCCGTCCCGCCGCGGAAGGGGCGCGTAGTGCTTCGGAGCGTCCTCCTCCGTTCCCCCCCGGTCCGAGAGCAGCACCGCGGGCGTCACCTCCGGCGTGGGAGCCGGGGTCATGGGCGCTGCGGTCACCGGCGGCACGGCAAGCTCCGTCACAGGCGGGGTCAGGATGCCGTTTCCGTACAAAAAGGCAAAGGCTGCGCCCAGCACTGCCCCCATGAGCAGTGCCGGAAGCAGCCGGCGATATCGTTTATGCGCTTTCTTCTGATGCGAATACGCGGCCAAGCTATTTCCTCTTTCCACTTTGCTAAGGGTTATCATATCAAATCAGGCCCCCGGGTGCAATACACTGCCATACAATTTTCGACAAAGATGCGGCCCCTTTTCCCCCGCAGGCGGCGGAAAAAGCAGTGGCGGGGGCGGAACACTTATGCTATAATGAGATGTTAAACCCAGTACACGATTCGGAGGTACCTATGATGAAAAAGTTTCTGACACTGCTTCTGGCGCTCTGCTGCTTTGCCGCCCTCTTCTGCGGCTGCAAGGACAAGGACAGTCAGGAGGATTCCCCCTACCTTTCCGGTCTGCACCATGTGGAGATCGAAATTGAGGATTACGGCACCATCGCCCTGGAGCTGGATGCGGACACCGCCCCCATCTCCGTCACCAACTTCATTCAGCTTGCCAATGACGGCTTCTATGACGGCCTCACCTTCCACCGCATCATTGACGGCTTCATGATCCAGGGCGGCGATCCCCGGGGCGACGGCACTGGCGGCTCCCAGTACCCCATCCGGGGCGAATTTGCCGCCAACGGCATCGAAAACGACATTGACCATGTCCGGGGCGTCATCTCCATGGCCCGGGCCAACGACTACAACAGCGGCAGCAGCCAGTTCTTCATCGTCCACCAGGACAGCCCCCATCTCAACGGTGTCTATGCCGCCTTCGGCTGGGTCACCTCGGGCATTGAGATCGTAGATGAAATTTGCGCCGACACCCCCGTGGCGGACGGCAACGGTACCGTGCTGCCCCGGGATCAGCCCGTGATCACCGCCATCCGGGTGGTGGACTGAGCATGGAGATCCTCTCCCCCGCCGGCGGGCCCGAGCAGCTGCTGGCTGCGGTGCGCAGCGGTGCAAACGCCGTGTATCTGGGCACCCGGGGCTTCAACGCCCGGCGCAAGGCGACGAATTTCGACCGGGAGGAGCTGAAGCAGGCCGTGGCCTACTGCCACGGCCGGGGCGTGCGCGTCCATGTGACGGTGAACACCCTGATCACGGACCCGGAGCTGCCGGAGCTCTATGCCACCATGGAGGAAATTGCCGAAAGCGGCGCCGATGCGGTGATCCTGCAGGATCTGGCCGCCTGCGAGCTCTTCCGCCGCCACCTTCCCGACCTGCCCCGGCACGCCTCCACCCAGATGACCGTCCACAATGCCCAGGGGGCCCTTGCAGCCAAAGAGCTGGGCTTCAGCCGGGTGATCCTGGCCCGGGAGCTGAGTCTGGAGGAGATCCGCCGCATCCGGGCGGAAACGGATATCGAGCTGGAATGCTTCGTCCACGGAGCCCTGTGCATGGGCGTTTCCGGCCAGTGCCTGCTCTCGGCCATGCTGGGCGAGCGCAGCGGCAACCGTGGCTCCTGCGCCCAGCCCTGCCGCCTGGACTTCCGGGCCGGCGAGCGTCCCTATGCCCTGAGTCTGAAGGACGCCTGCTTCCTGGAGCATGTGCAGGAGCTGCGGGAGGCGGGCATCTGCTCTCTGAAAATCGAAGGCCGGCTGCGCCGGCCGGAATATGTGGCTGCCGCCACGGACGCCTGCGTCCGGGCTCTGCAGGGGCAGCAGCCGGATATCCAAATGCTGGAGCGGGTCTTCTCCCGCAGCGGCTTTACCGACGGCTACCTCACCGGAAAGCGGGATCTGCGCATGTTCGGCAGACGGACGGAGCAGGACAAGGCAGCCGAAGGGGCCGTGCTGGGGCAGCTCAGCGAGCTGTACCGCCGGGAGCGCAGCAGCGTGCCGGTGGACATGCGCCTTACTGTCCGGCCCGGTCAGGCCGTGACACTGGAGGTGACAGACGGAATAAACCGCACCCTTGTCCGGGGAGACGCGCCGGAAGCCGTGCGCACCCAGGCGCCGGATGTCCGTGCCGCTCTGGAAAAGACCGGGGGCACCCCCTTCTTTCTCCGGGCGCTGGAAGCGGATGTGGAGCCCGGCTGGACCTGCCGCCTGAATCCCCTGCGCCGCGAAGCCCTGGAACAGCTTCTGCAGCAGCGGGAGCGCATCCGTCCCTACACCCTGCAGGGCAGCTTCTCCCCGGAAAAGGCTGCGCCCCGGCAGGTTATGCCCCGGCTGCGCCTGCGTTTTGAAAGCCGCGGCCAGTATTTCCCCTGCCCCGAGGCGGAAGCCGTGTACATGCCGGTGGGGGAAATCGACCGGGAGCTGCTGGAAGACTGCGGCGAAAGGCTCATCGGCGAGCTGCCCCGCCTCCTCTTCCCCGGGGACGAAGGGGCGCTGGAAGCAAAGCTCCGGGAGCTGCAGGCGATGGGCCTGCGCATCCTCTGCGCCGGCAACCTGGGCACCCTGCGGCTGGCGCGCAAGCTGGGCTTCCGGGTCTCCGGCGGCTTCGACCTGAACATACTCAACAGCCTTTCTCTGAAAAGCTATGAACAGCAGGGCCTCTGCGAGACCCTGCTCTCCTGCGAAATCCCCATCCGCCAGATCCCGCTGCTGGGCGGCAGCATCCCCCGGGGCATCCTGGCCTACGGCTATCTGCCCCTGATGCTCATGCGCAGCTGCCCCATGCGGGGCCCCGGCGGCTGCGGCAGCTGCAGCGGACGCCGGACCCTGCGGGACCGGCAGGGCACAGACATGACCGTCCTGTGTCAGTCCCGGCGCTGGAGCGTGCTTCTCAACGCCGTGCCTCTCTATCTGGGGGACAAGAGCCTGAAGGGCATGGACTTCGCGGTCCTGTACTATACCACCGAAAGCCGGGAGGAATGCCGCCGGGTCTGGCAGCAGTTCCGCGCCGGGGAAGCCTGGGAGGGCAAACGCACCAACGGCCCCTACTTCCGCAGCATGCGCTGACGGCAGCGGGACCCCAGTGAAAGGACGCATCGGATGCACTATATCATTCCCGCCTATTTCATCTTCATCAATCTGCTGGCCTTTTTCCTCATGGGCGCGGACAAGCGCCGGGCGAAAAAGGATCTGTGGCGCATCCCGGAAGCGCATCTCTTCCTGGGTGCCCTGCTGGGCGGCTCCCCCGGAGCCATTCTGGGGATGTACCTCTTCCGCCACAAAACCAGACACTGGTATTTT
>JAZSQG010000076.1:0-2722 GCA_045537855.1 Oscillospiraceae bacterium | reverse complement strand
CGAAGCAGTTTCTGGACCGGGAGGAATATTATACCCTCTGCTTCTTCCCGGAGGAATATCACGACAAACTCGCCTATCTGGGCTCCCACTCCGGCCGGGAGGAAGACAAGGTGGGGAAGGTGGGCCTTACTCCGGTGTTTGAGGACGGCTATACCTGGTTTGCGCAGGCCAGCACCGTTCTTGTGTGCCGCAAGCTCTATCAGGCGCCCCTGAAGGAAGAATATTTCACGGACAAAAGCGTGGTGGCCGACCACTACCCGGCAAAGGACTTTCACGATCTGTACATCGGCGAGATCGTGAAGATCCTGCAGGCGGAATAAAAAGCAGAAGGAGGGCGTATCCCACAGTGCATGGGATACGCCCTCCTGTTTTCTTCCCGGTCAGCCCGGATAGGTGGCGGGCATCTTCCGCTTGTGCTCGCTGCGCTCGTGGTAGCGTCGGATGATGGCCTCCTCCTCCGGCAGCACGCTTTCTCCCGCCAGATAGCGGTCGATGGCGGCATAGCTCACGCCCATGTCCGCTTCGTCGGTCTGTCCCTCGAAGAGACCGGCGGAGGGTGCCTTGGAAATGATGTTTTCCGGGGCCTTGAGATAGCGGAGGAATTCGTACACCTCCGTCACCGTCAGGTCGGCGATGGGGTTCAGGTCATAGCCCCCGTCGCCCCACTTGGTGAAGTAGCCCATGTATACTTCGCTGCGGTTGCCGGTGCCCACCACCAGGCGGTTTTCCGCCGCGCCGATGGCGTACACGGTGATCATCCGCAGCCGGGGATTCATGTTGGTCAGCGCCGTCTGGTTCAGCTCCGTCACCCTGCCCAGGGTCTCGGTGAAGAGGGCCTTGATGTCCGTCAGGTCCACGGTGCGGCACTCGATGTGAAACTGCTGCGCCACGGCCATGCCGTCCTCCATGTCCTCTCCGAAGTTCCGTTTGGAGGCGCAGGGCATCACCACCCCCAGGGTGTTGTCGCAGGCCAGCTTGCACAGGATGCCCACCAGGGCCGAATCCTTGCCGCCGCTGTTGCCGAAGACCAGGCCCTCAGCGCCGCTCTCGGCCAGCTTCGCCCGGATGAATGCCACGCGCTTTTCCGTTTCGATCTTGTAATCCCGCATGTCGGACCCCTCTTTTCTGCCTGTTTCAGGCCTCTGTAAACTGATACGTCACCTGATGTCTGTCCTGCTCGGCCCGGATGACGATGTCCCCGTTGGGCAGGTTTTCCGTCACCAGCAGCTCCGCCAGCTCCGGCTCCCGGCCCTGCACATAGGCCAGGGGGTCGGAGGTCTCCACCTCCAGAAATTCGTAGACCTTGGGGTGCTTGCCGCCGCAGGGGGGCTGCCGGGTCTCGATGATGAGTTCGTAAAGCATGGTGTTTTCCCCCTTCTTCAGGTCGCAGCACCATTATACGCATCGCCGGCGGAAAAATCAACATTGGCCTGCTCCCGCCCTTGCGCGGGGGAGAAAAAGGCGCTACACTGGGGAAAAAAGGGGGGAAGTGCCATGAAGGAAGGGCGCATTTCCAATTACGAACAAAACTGCATCGACTGGCGAAAGCGCTTTCTGGAGATGGACCATGCCCGTCTGCAGGCGCTGCTGCCGGAGCTGCGCCGGGAGGGGGAAGAACTCTGCCTGCGGCACTTCGGCAAAGAATACCGGGTGAGCTGCGTGAGCGGCGTCATCCGGGAGGCGGAAAGCGGCCGGGAGCCGGGGCATACCCTGCAGCTCAACATTTACACCCTCTTCGGCTTCGTGCAGCCCGGGGCAAAGCTTCTGGGCGAGTGGGTGAATTTTGCCGGGCTGCGGGGCACTTCCCCCTTTGACCCGGCCTACCGCAAAAGCGTCCTGCGCCCGTTGGCGGAGACTTTCTCCGGCCACCTGCCGGCTTTGGAGCGGGCGGCGGAATCGCTGGGCGGTCTGAAGCTGGGCTACGGGGACCTGAGCTTCCAGCTCCCCGCCTTCGCCTGCATGCCCCTGCGCTTCATTTTCTGGGAGGGGGACGAAGAATTCCCCGCCCAGGCAAACATTCTCTTTGACCGCTCCGCCACGGATTTTATCCATCCGGAGAGTACCGTCACCGTCGCTGCGGCGGGGCTCTTTGCTCTGGCGGAGGCGGCGGGCCTGCCTGTCCTGGGCCGGGGCTTCACCGTGGAATAAGGAGTTTTTTATGCGTCTGTTCATTGCCCTGCCTCTGCCGGACTCTGCCCGGCGGCAGGTGGGGGACTATATCGCTGCCCTCCGGGCCGCAGGGGTCCGGGGGAGCTTTACAAGGCCGGAAAACCTGCATCTTACCCTGGCCTTTCTGGGGGAGCAGCCGGATACGGCGGCTGCCGTCCGGGCCATGGAACGGGTCAGCCTGCCGCCCTTTTCCTTTACCCTGGAGCGCACCGGTGCCTTTCGCAGCCGGGAGGGGGACACCCTGTATCTGGCCCCGGGGCGGGTGGGGGCGCTCCCGGAGCTGGCGGCGGCCCTGCGGGAAGCGCTGGAGGAAGCGGGCATCCCATTGGAAGCGCGGCCCTTTGTGCCCCATCTGACTCTGGGCCGCCGGGTGCGGGGCTTCGAAGCGGCGGCGGAGATCACCCCGCCCCGTCTGCGGCTCTACGCCCGCGAAGCGCTGCTGTATCTCTCCCACCGGCCGGAGGGGGTGCTGACCTATACCCCGAAATATCGTCGAATATTGGGGGAAATTTTGATAAGGTGAATTGATTTCGGATAAAGAGTGTGCTACACT
>JAZSQG010000298.1:0-2478 GCA_045537855.1 Oscillospiraceae bacterium | reverse complement strand
TTTTCGCTGTCCTTCTGCCGCTCAGTCCTGCAGCTCGAAATCGGACTTGGGATGCTTGCACAGGGGGCAGACCCAGTCCGCGGGAAGCTGCTCAAAGGGTACGCCCGTGGCACTCTCGTCATAGGCGTAACCGCAGATCTTGCAGACCCAGACCTTCTTGCTGGCTTCGGGCTTCTTTTCCCGGGCCGGCTTGATGCTGGCAGAATAGTAGGCATAGGTGACGCTGGGCACCTCGGAAAGCACCCGGGCTTCCGTCACTTCCGCGATGAAAAGGGTGTGGGTTCCGCAGTCCAGCGTGGTCTTCACCGCGCCGGAAAGAATGGCAGAAGCGTAATTCGTGAGATACAGCAGCCCGTTGGCGCTTCTGGCGGTTTCGGAGAAGTCGGCAAACTTGTCCGTATCACGGCCGCTGCGGAAGCCGAAGCACTGGAACAGAGAGAAGGGTGCTTCCTGGCTCAGCACGGAAACGTTGAAGAGACCGCTGCGCAGGATCATGTCATGGGTGTAGTTGGCCTTGTTTACGGCGATGCTGATCTGCATGGGGGTGCTGGTCAGCTGGATAGCGGTGTTAATGATACAGGCATTGTCCTTTTCCCCTTCTTTGGCGCTGAGGACGAAAAGGCCGTAGCTCAGTTTATTCATTGCGGCAGAGTTGAGTTCGGGGGTGTTCTGATTGGACATATCTTGCTCCTTTCCCGGCGGTCCGCCGCCGTGGGCGAGAACCGCACAAGCCGATTTATAGAATGATTTTACGATGTTTTTTCCCGGATGTAAAGTATCTGGCGCAAATCCCTTCTCCCGCTTGTCCATTTACCGAAAACATGCTATGATGAAGCAGTAATTCTGCCGGGAAGGAGCTGCGCCATGCCGGAACTGAATCTGCCGGAAAGCCTGCCCCGGCTCCTGCTTCCCTGGTACGAAGCCAATCATCGGGAACTGCCCTGGCGCTCAGACCGGGAGCCCTACCATGTGTGGCTCTCGGAGATCATGCTGCAGCAGACGCGGGTAGAAGCCGTGAAGGGTTACTACCGCCGTTTTCTGGAGGCACTCCCCGACATCGCTGCTCTTGCTGTCTGCGATGATGACCGGCTCATGAAGCTGTGGGAGGGTCTGGGCTATTACAGCCGGGCGCGCAACCTCAAAAAGGCCGCTCAGCTCATCATGGAAACCCACGGGGGTATGTTCCCCGAAAACTATGCCGACATCCGCGCCCTGCCCGGCATCGGCGACTATACGGCGGGGGCCATCTGCTCCATTTGTTTTGAGCAGCCCACCCCGGCAGTGGACGGCAATGTGCTCCGCGTTCTCAGCCGCCTGCTGGCTTCCCGGGAGGACATTCTCCGCCCCGCGGTAAGGCGAAGCATGTCCCGGGCGCTGGAAGAAATCTATCCCCCGGGCCGCTGCGGAGACTTCACTCAGGCGCTCATGGAGCTGGGTGCCACGGTCTGCACCCCCGCCGGCGCGCCGGACTGCGCCCGCTGTCCCCTGAAAGCCATCTGCAAAATCTCCGGCAGCGAAGCCTGGCGGGAGATTCCTGCAAAAAGCAAAAAGCAAAGCCGGCGCACGGAGCAGCGCACGGTACTGATCCTCCGCTGTGACGGCTGCTATGCCCTGCGAAAGCGCAGCAGCACAGGCCTGCTGGCAGGCCTGTGGGAATTTCCCAACGTATCGGGACAGCTGGAGGTACAGGAAGCCCTGGAACTGGCCCGCAGCTGGGGCTGCGCCCCCCGGGAACTGCAGCAGCAGCGGGAAAAGCAGCACATTTTCACCCACATCACCTGGGAAATGCGAGGCTATTACCTCCTCTGCGGTGAACAATCCCCGGAATTTCACTGGGTCAGCGAGAGGGACCTTCCGGAGCAGTACAGCCTGCCCACCGCCTTCCGCCAGTTTTATCCGTAAACCGACCGGCCATGCCCGGAACCCATAAGAACAGGAGACAAGACACATGAAGACCAAAATCGAAAGCAAGCTCGCCCCTGCCGCCATCGGCCCCTACTCTCAGGCCACCAGGGCCGGCAATACCGTTTACGTTTCCGGCATGCTGGGCATTGACCCCGCTACCGGTGACTTGCTGGAAGGCGTCACCGCGCAGGCGGAGCAGGCCCTGAAGAATCTGGAGGCCGTTCTGGCCGAAGCCGGCGGCAGCACCGCCGACGTGTGCAAGACCACCGTATTCCTCACCAACATGGGGGATTTTGCCGCCATCAACGAGATCTATGCATCGCACTTCTCCGCGCCCTACCCCGCCAGAAGCTGCGTGCAGGTCTGCGCGCTGCCCAAGGGCGGCCTCTTTGAAATCGAAGCGATCGCCGTGATCTGAGCGCAGCAGCAGCCCCGGAAGCAGTTCCGCGGGCTACTTTTTCCATTTTTCCTTCCAATTCCCGGTAATTGACAGCCCCCCTGCCGGGGCGCTATAATGAAGTATAACGATTTCATCCGTATTCTGTCGGGCAGGAAAGCTTCCGCCCGATACAG
>JAZSQG010000101.1:0-2932 GCA_045537855.1 Oscillospiraceae bacterium | reverse complement strand
CTGTAGATGCCAATTTGAATCACCACGGACTTGGTGGCGCGGTTCAGCGCGCCGCCGTTGTAGATGAAGGTGCCCAGCACCAGAAACAGCACGATAATGATCGTGTTGATGAGGTACACCTGCGTGGTTTTCAGCGTCTTTCTTGCCTTCATGCCGCTGCCCTCAGACTTTCTCCCGCATGGTGCGGCCCAGGAAACCCGTGGGCTTGACCAGCAGGACGATGATCAGGATGAGGAAGACCACCGCGTCGGTCCAGGTAGTATAACCCAGCGCGTTGACGATTACTTCCGCCATGCCGATGGCAAGACCGCCCAGCATGGCCCCGGGGATGGAGCCGATGCCGCCCAGAACCGCGGCCACGAAGGCCCGCATGCCCAGCAGGTAGCCGGTGGTGGGCTTCACCTGGGGGTACTTGCAGCAGTAGAGGATGGCGCCCACACCCGCCAGGAAGGCACCCACGGCGAAGGTGAAGGTGATGGTGCGGTTGACGTTGATGCCCATGAGCTGGGCCGCGCCCATATCCTCGGATACGGCGCGCATGGCCTTGCCCATCTTGGTCTTCTGGACCAGGACGGTGAGCAGGGTCATGGAGATCACGGCTGCCACCAGGGTGACGATGGTGGTCAGGGAAATATTCAGACCGCCGATGTCAAAGTTCCGGCTGGGGATGATGGCCGTGTTGGGGAAGGTGCGGGGATCCGCGCTCCAGATGAGCTGTGCCATGTTTTCCAGAAAGAAGGAAATGCCGATGGCGGTGATCAGCAGGGAGATGCGGGGTGCGCTGCGCAGGGGCGTGTAGGCCACCTTTTCAATGAGGCAGGCCAGCAGCACACAGCCTGCTATGGACAGAATGACAGCCAGGATGGGACTGACGCCCGCTGCAATGACCAGCAGAGCGATATAGCCGCCTACCATGATGATGTCACCGTGGGCGAAGTTCAGCAGCAGGATAATACCGTACACCATACTGTAGCCCAGTGCGATCAGGGCGTAGATGGAGCCCAGCTGCAGACCGTTGATAAGCTGCTGGAATACGATCATATGGTTGACCCCTTCCTGCTTGCCGAAGGGGCGGGCATCCTCCGTCCATCAGACGGCCGATCCCCGCCCCCGGCAAGCTTCCGTTAGTTTCCGCGCTTTGAGCGCAGACGCGCGGGCGCGTTGAAATTCCGCGCCCGCGACCTGTTCTGTTTCAGGCTGTGCCCGGAGGCACAGGATGAGCTGTTTAGTAGCTGCCCCAGAAGCTTTCGGCACCGCCGGTGATGTTGATGATGGCGGCGGTCTTCTGCGGGTCGTTGTGATCGTCGTAGCTCACATGGCCGGTGACGTAATCGCTGTTGGTGGCAGCCATGGCGTCGATGATGGCCTGCTTGTAGTCGGCGGAGCCGTAAGCCTTGCCGGACTGCTCGGCCTTGGCAATGGCGTCGCAGAGGATCCAGGCGGCGTCATAGCCCTGGGCGCCGAACATGTTGGGGGTCTCGCCGTTGTAGGCAGCGGCGTAGTCGCTCAGGAACTTCTGGACCAGGGGACGGGTGTCCTCGGTGGAGTAGCCGGAGCAGTAGTAGGCACCTTCGATGAGGGCGGGATCGGTGACAGCGTCCAGCACGCTGCTCCAACCGTCAACGCCCAGCATGGTGGCGTCAAGGCCGGCGTCGGCAGCCTGGGCGGCAACCAGAGCCACATCGTTGTAGTAGATGGGCAGGAAGAGGACGTCGGGATTCTTGGCAGCGATGTTGGTCAGCTGGCCGGAGAAGTCCACGGAGCCGGAGGCATAGGACTCGGCAGCCACAACGTCGAGGCCCAGCTCGGCGCTCTTGGACAGGAAGTAATCGTACACGCCGGTGGAGTAGGTATCGCCGTTGTCATACAGGATGGCCACGGTGCTGGCGCCCAGGACTTCCTTGGCAAAACGGGCCATGGTCTCACCCTGGAAGGGGTCGATGAAGCAGGAGCGGAACATGTTCTTGTAAACAGTGTCGGTCTCCGCGTCATAAGTGATGCTGATGGCGGTGGCGGAAGCGGTGATCATGGGGAGGTTATCCTTGTAAGCCTCGGCGACCACGGCGGTGCAGGGGCCGGTGGTAACGTCGCCCACGATGCCGACTACGCCGGCGTCCATGAGGGAGTTGTAGCCGGTGACGGCCTTGGTGGCGTCGCCTTCTTCGTCGTAGTAAACGACTTCGACCTTCTTGCCGTTGATGCCGCCGGCAGCATTGAGCTGCTCGATATACAGCTTCACGCCGTTCTGAACGGCGATGCCGTACTGAGCGACATTGCCGGTGAGGGGGCCCAGCCAGCCGATCTTGATGACGTTCTCTTCTTCCTTGCCGCCGCAGCCTGCCAGCAGGCCGAAGCACATCACGGCGCAGAGAACCAGTGCGATGATACGTACGCGTTTCATGCAAATCTCTCCTTGTTTTTTTGGGCAAATTCTGCCCTGTTTGGCACTTTTATGAAAAAGTGCTTCAAATTATAGCATCCTGCTTTGCACCTGTCAACATTTCTGCAATTCCCGCACCGGAGAATGCTTGTGCCCCTGCTCCGGACTGTGTTATATTTATAAAACAGTAAATGAAAGAACGAGAAAAGCGCCCGCCCCGCTCCCGGGGCCGGGGGATACGGAAAAAAAGGAGTGGCTGCCTGTGAAGAAGACCCGATGGATCGCCGCCGTGACGGCGGCCGTGCTGCTGCTGGGCTGCATCTGCGGCTGCGGGGAAAAGCCTGTGCCCGAACTGCCCGGTACCGGGCAGGTGACTGTGAGCGCCCAGCCCACTGCGGAACCCACGCCGGAATCCACACCCGAACCCACGCCGGAGCCTACACCCGAACCCACGCCGGAGCCTACACCCGAACCCACGCCGGAGCCTACACCCGAACCCACGCCGGAGCCCACACCCGAATCCACGCCGGAACCCACGCCGGAGCCTACACC
>JAZSQG010000226.1:0-2894 GCA_045537855.1 Oscillospiraceae bacterium | reverse complement strand
GTAAAAACTACATACCAACTAATTAAGTGTAGCATACGCAAAAACATAATGCAAGTCAAAAATCCCGGCGTTTTCGCCATAAAACCGCAGCGTTCCCGGGCGGAACGGGACAAAATCCACACCTGCCTTGCCAAGGGACAGGGAAAATGATATGATGCCCCTGCACAATCCGGCGCCCAGCGGGCGGCGGAAGGGGTGCATCGGGGAAGGAGCGTGGGATAGGATGACCGTTGTGATCCTGGCCGGAGGCCAGAGCCGGCGCATGGGCCGGGACAAACTGCTGCTGCCTCTGGCGGGGGAGAGCCTGCTGGAGCGGGCCCTGCGCCGCTGGGAGGAAGGGGGCTTCCGGGTGCTGGTGAGCGTGGCGGAGCTGGAGAAGTATCCGTTCCTGGGAGCGCGCCGGGTGCCGGACACCTTTCCCGGGGCGGGGCCTATGGCGGGACTGCTGGCCGGTCTGGAAAAGGCCGGGGAAGGCGTATTTCTCACGGCGGCGGATATGCCCTTTTCCGACCCGAAGGCGGCCCGGGAGATGATTGCCCGCTGCGGAAGTGCCTCCGCCTGTGTCCTGCGGGATTCGGACGGCCGCTGGGAACCCCTCTTCGGATACTACCGGCCGGAGGCGGCAGACCTTGCCCGGCAGCTGCTGGAGCGGGGCGAGCGGCGCATGCAGGCCCTGCTGGAGGGTCTCACGGTGTGCTGTCTGCAGCCGGAGGAGCTGGGGCAGCACTGGGATGCGCGCACCCTGCTGAATGTGAACCGTCCCGGGGATTATGAGAAACTCTGTCTTGAATTGGAGCGCGGAGCGTGCTAAGATAAGCGGAGAACCCTGCGATCCTGAGATTACTTTTGAAAGGAAGCGTCAATTATGAGCTATAAAGTTACCTACAGAAACGAAGCCGTCAAGTATGAGGCCCCCGGTCACTTCGACGTGCGCACCACCCGCCTGCACAATCCTGCCGACGTCAACGGCGGCACCATCGTCAACGGCCTGAGCCACTTCCTCCCCGGCGGCGGCGCCGATGTGGCTCCCGCCAACTTCGAGATGATCTACTACATCATTTCCGGCGAGATGACCGTGGAGATGTATGACGATGCCGATGTGATGACCAAGTATGTCCTCCACGCCGGCGACAGCGTCCATTTCGGCAAGGGCACCAAGCGCGGCTGCCTGAACACCGGCACCGAGAGCGCCCAGATGCTCACCATCATGATCAAGCCCCAGGCGTAAGTACTGCAAAAATTCTAGCACAGGGGACATTGGACTGTCTGTAAAACGTCTTGCAAATGCGAAAAAGTACAAACGGGTCTTTTTTCCGCAAAGGGAAAAAGACCCGTTTTTTCTGCCCCAAAAGAGGAAAAAGGCCTGACCCGGAGGTCAGACCTTTTTCCCCGGTGGTGTGAGAAGGTGGTATGAGATGGAAGTGGAGTAATGG
The DNA here is from genome assembly GCA_045537855.1 of Oscillospiraceae bacterium. Classification (GTDB taxonomy): domain Bacteria; phylum Bacillota; class Clostridia; order Oscillospirales; family Oscillospiraceae; genus UBA1774. The sequence continues at coordinate 1,461 of JAZSQG010000226.1, read as the reverse complement.
AAGAAAAGTTTACATCAGGGTTGGGAAGGGGAGGCGCGCTCCGGCAGATAGCTGCGGATGACCTCCACGCAGTCGGGAGAGATCACGTGCTCCAGCCGGCAGGCGTTTTCCTCCGCCATTTCCTCGCTGGCGCCCATGTGCCGCAGCAGCCGGGTCAGCAGCCTGCTGCGCTCCCACAGCTCCGCCGCCCGGCGCTGCCCCGAGGGACTCAGGAGGACATTGCCGCCCTCCTCCACATGGACGAAGCCATCATTGCTGAGCTTCTTCAGGGCGCAGGATACGCTGGGGCGGGAGTAGGCCAGCGCTGCCGCGATGTCCACGGCGCGCACGTGGCGGGAAGTTTCCCGGAGGCGATAGATGGTCTTCAGGTACATGTCGCGGGATTCCTGATTTTTCAAGTTCCCTCCTGCCGGGCGGTCCGGCTCAGGGCTGCTTTCCGCAGCCGCAGCTTTCGCTGCGTTCACTGCCGCTCTTACAGCTGCCGCAGCCGCCGGAAGGGCAGCCCACGCAGGTGACGCCCCGGCGTTTGGCCCGGATGAGATAGCCCACGGCCAGGGCCACTGCGGCGATAACGAGAATGCTTACGATGAAATTGGTCATGCTGCGTCCTCCTTTGGGAAATCTTTACGTTGCCTTCAGGGCGTAGCGATCGGAGAAATCACGGCTGTTGCGGCGGATGAGGAGCACCACCACGGCCGCCATGGCAAGCACGGCGATGAGACCGGGCAGGAAGCCCGCACCCAGGGCGCCTTCGGTGATGAGGGTGCCGATCTGGTAGACCAGGAAGCCCACGGTATAGCCCACGCCCAGCTGCAGGCCGATGCCGCCCCAGAGCCATTTCTTATCCTTCATTTCCGCATTCATGGCGCCGATGGCCGCGAAGCAGGGCGGTGTGAAGAGGTTGAACATCAGGTAGGCCAGGGCAGCGGCCTTGGTCAGGCCGAAGAGCAGGGCTACTTCGCCGGCACCGCCCACCAGGGCCAGCTCGTCCGTGTCGATGAAGTTGGTGACGGCGTAGCAGACGGCCAGCGTGCCCACCACGTTTTCCTTGGCGATGAAGCCGGTGACCGCAGCGGCGGCCAGCTGCCAGGCGTGGTAGCCCACGATGGGCACCAGCAGCCAGGCGAAGGGACCGGCGATGGAGGCCAGGATGCTGCTGCTTTCCAGACCTTCCTCCACCAGCCGGAAAGACCAGTCGAAGCTCTGCATCAGCTGCACCACGGTGTTGCACACCAGAATGATGGTGCCGGCCTTGACGATATAGGACCAGCCCCGGGAGCACATGGACAGGAGCGCCCGCTTGAGGCTGGGCAGCTTGTATTCCGGCAGCTCGATGATGAAGAAGGACTTGCGGCTCTTGTGGCCGGTAATCTTGTTGATGAGCAGGGCGCCCAGGAAAATCAGCAGGATGCCCGCGAAGTACATCAGGGTGCCCACCCAGGAAGCGTCGGCAAAGAAGAC
>JAZSQG010000182.1:0-4247 GCA_045537855.1 Oscillospiraceae bacterium | reverse complement strand
GGAGCTGCCCATCTGGGGCGTCCAGTGGCATCCCGAGCGCATGTGCTATGCCCATGCCCGGGAGGACACGGTGGACGGCAGGCTGCTGCTGGACTGGTTTCTGCAGCAGGTGAAACGGCACATGCAGGCATAAAAAACCCGGGCAGCCCGCAAAAAGCGGACTGCCCGGATTTTTTATCAGGTTTTTATCAGAAGGAATGTGTCGTTTTGGATTCAGGTTTCCGCCTGCCCCAGCACTTTGGAGCAGATGCGGTAGAGGGGCTTCAGCAGCACCAGCGTCAGCACAAAGTTGGATGCTGCATGCAGGCAGTCATAGGGCAGACCGCCGATCCACCAGGTGATGGCGCCGGGAACGCCCATGATGAAAATATAGGGGATGGCGCAGAGCAGGCCGAAGATGAGACCGTGAGTCGCCGCGATCACCGCCCAGAGCAGCCAGGAGCGGTTGCTGCGCAGGGGCAGAGCCGCCAGCGCCAGCAGAGGCCAGGCATAAAGATAGGTGATGAACCAAACGCCGAAGCCGTAGATGATGCCCTCCAGCAGCACGTAGACGAACACGGAGTACAGGGCCCGTTTGCCGAAGAGCAGCACCGCCAGCAGGATGAACACGGCGCTCATGTGCACATTGGGCAGGGCGACCAGCGCGATCTTGGAGCCGATCATCAGGGCGCTGAGGAGCGCCAGCAGCACCAGATCCCGGGCGCTGAGTCTGCTGCCCCGGCGATCAGGAGACATAGACGCTGAATTCATAGCTGTCACCGTCCTGGATCACGGTGGCGTCAATGGCGGTATCCACCCACTGGCCGCCCTTGGTGAAGACCCACCACTGGCCCTGCTCGGCATCGGCAAATTCGCCGTCCACCGTATCGAGGGTGTAGCCGTAGGCGCTCTCATAGCCGCCTACCAGATTCTGATCCTGCTCCTGCAGGGCGGCCAGGAGATATTCCTGATCCGTGTGCAGAACAAGCTTTTTTTCCGTACCGTCCATGTGGGTAATGACGATGTTGACGGTCTTCGCTCCCTGCGTGGGCTCCAGCCGGGTGGACTTCCACACGATCAGGAGCAGGGCGATGACCAGCACCAGTACGACCAGTGCAATGATGGCGATTTTGGTGTTTTTGGACATAAAAAACGCCTCCTTCGGAGCGGGAAAATCCGCACAAAGGAGACAGTCCGGGCGCAACTGCGCCAGAAGCTTGTACATTTGCCGGTGCTCGCGGCCCTCTGTACGGATATTCGGGCAGGTCTTCTGACTTTGCATCAACGCTCGGTTCCGCCTTCCCGGCTCGTTATCAGCCAGTGACGTATGGAACCTCGCTCCGCTTCACAGCGACGGCCTCGTGGGGGAATCGCACCCCGCTTCCCTATTGAGCAGCGCCCACCGGCGCAGCACCCGAACTCCCTATGAAATTAAGAAGATTATAGCGGAGGATTGCGCATTTGTCAATTGCGCTTTTTCCCCCTGGGCTGCGATGCCGCTGCGCGCTCTCCGGCGTCCGCATATTGACTTGCGGAAGAAGAGAGAATATAATAGGATGTCTACACACTAAATCGATGAACCCTGCTGAATGATACGGAGGAATACCATGGTTGAAAAAGCGATGAAATATATCAGCGCCTATGACCCGGAGGTGGCCAGAGTTCTGGACCTGGAGCTCAGGCGGCAGCGCAGCCACATTGAACTGATCGCATCGGAAAATCTGGTCAGTGCCGAAGTTATGGCGGTCATGGGCAGCGTCCTGACCAACAAGTATGCCGAGGGCTATCCCGGCAACCGCTACTACGGCGGCTGCGAATATGTGGATATGGCCGAAAACCTCTGCATCGAGCGGGCCAAGATGATTTTTGACGCCCCCTTTGCCAATGTACAGGCCCACAGCGGCTCTCAGGCCAATGCGGCGGTGTATCTGGCCCTCTGCAAGCCCGGGGATACGGTGCTGGGCATGGACCTGAGCACCGGCGGCCATCTGACCCACGGCAGCCCCGCCAGCTTTTCCGGCAAGCTTTACGATGCCCATTCCTACGGGGTGGACCCGGTCACGGGCCTGATCGACTACGATCAGGTGCGGGACCTGGCGAAAAAACTGAAGCCGAAGATGATCATTGCCGGCGCTTCCGCCTATCCCCGCATCATCGACTTCAAGCTCTTCGGGGAGATCGCCCGGGAGGTGGGCGCGTACCTGATGGTGGACATTGCCCACATCGCCGGTCTGGTGGCGGCGGGCCTGCATCCCAGCCCCGTGCCCTATGCGGATGTGGTGACTACCACCACCCACAAGACCATGCGCGGCCCCCGGGGCGGCATCATCCTCTGCCGGGATGAGAAGATCGCAAAGAAGATCAACTCTGCCATCTTCCCCGGCACCCAGGGCGGCCCGCTGATGCACATCATCGCCGCCAAGGCGGTGGCGCTGGGCGAAGCACTGCGCCCCGAATTCCTGGTTTACCAGCAGCAGATCCTGAAGAACGCTTCCACCCTGGCGGATACTCTGCTGGCGGGCGGACTGGAGCTGGTGAGCGGCGGCACGGACAACCATCTGATGCTGCTGGACCTGAAGAATCTGGATGTGAGCGGCAAGGAACTGGAGATCCGGCTGGACTCCGTGGGCATCACCGCCAACAAGAACAAGGTGCCTGCCGATCCCCGCAGCGCAGGGGAGACCAGCGGTCTGCGCCTGGGCAGTCCCGCCGTAACCACCCGGGGCTTCCGGGAAGAAGAAATGGCGGAGGTGGGCATGCTTATCCGCATGGCCATCGCGGATTTTGCCGGAAACCGCCGGGAGATCCAGGAGCGGGTGGACGCCCTGTGCCGCCGCTTCCCCATTTACGAAAACCGCGGCTGAGAAAATCGGAAAACAGAGATCCGGGGGCGCAGAGACGGCGTCCCCGGATCTGAAAATGAAAAGGAGAAACACCATGAATTCGGAATGGTCCCTGAAAGAATTTTACGAATCCTATGATGATCCGGCCTTTGCGGCGGATATGGCCCGTCTGGAGGAACTCACGGGGCTTCTGGCGGAAAAGACGGCGGACCTCAGCGGCGATGCGGCGGAGAATCTCCGGTCCGTCCTGCTCCTGCAGGAAGAACTGAGCCGGCTCATGGGCAGTCTCGGTCTTTATGCCAGTCTGCGCCAGTCCACCAACACCACCGACAACCGGAGCAGTTCCGTGCTGGATCTGCTCAGTGCCCGCAGCAGCGCCACCGCTGCGCCCATGACCGCCTTCCGGAAGTATGTGGCGTCTCTGGAAAATCTGGAGGAGGTCATCGCCTCTGACGAGCTGCTCACGGAGTACGGCTATCTCCTCCGCTGCATCAGGGAGGATGACCGCTATCTTCTGGACCCCCAAAGCGAAGAGATCATGTCCCTGTATTCCATCAGCGGCAGCGGTGCCTGGGGCAATCTTCAGCAATATCTCACCAGCACCGTGCCCGTGCCCTACCGGGGCGGCGTGAGTACCCTCAGCGAGATCCGCAACCTGGCCTATGACCCGGACCCCGCAGTGCGCCGGGAAGCGTATGAGGCGGAGCTGGCCTGCTATGAGCGCATCCGGGATGCCGTGGCCTTCTCCCTGAACAGCATCAAGCTGGAAGTGCTGAACCGCTGCCGCCTGAAGGGCTATGAAAGCCCCCTGGCCGAGCAGCTCCACGGTGCCCGCATGCAGCGGGAGACCCTGGACGCGCTCATCGGTGCCATCGAGGAATATCTGCCCAAATTCTGGGATTATTTCAAGGCCAAGGCCCGGCTTCTGGGGCACGAGGGCGCCCTGCCCTGGTATGACCTTTTTGCACCCCTGGGCGGCTACGACCGGAAGTTCAGCACCGAGGAAGCCCGGGACTATCTGGTGGAGCGCTTCAGGACCTTCGACGGTGAGCTGGCCGACATGGTGCAGGAAGCCTTCGACAATGCCTGGATCGACTTCTATCCCCACGACGGCAAAGTGGGCGGCGCCTTCTGCGCCGGTGCCTTCGGTATCCGCCAGAGCCGCGTACTCACCAATTTCGGCGGCAGCTTCAGCGACGTGGTGACCCTGGCCCACGAGCTGGGCCATGCCTTCCACAATTTCAACCTCTATGACAACCGCATTCTCAACACGGACTACTCCATGCCCGTGGCGGAAACGGCCTCCACCTTCAACGAAGTGATCGTCATGGAGGATGCCATCCGCTCTGAGCAGGACTCCATCCGCTTTTACCGCGCAATGGTCAATGCGGAAGGCTGCCGGGAAAACACGCGCATCTTTGAGGA
>JAZSQG010000036.1:0-4507 GCA_045537855.1 Oscillospiraceae bacterium | reverse complement strand
CGTGCAGCCTTCTAACCAGGGCGTCACTGTGGACGGCCAGGCCATCGTGGCCGACGTCTACAACATCGACGGCAGCAACTACTTCAAGCTCCGGGACATCGCCTACGCCCTCAACGGCAGCGCGGCCCAGTTCTCCGTGGGCTATGACAAGGAAAGCCGCACCATCACCGCCACCAGCGGCGAAGCCTACGAGGCCGTGGGCGGCGAAATGGCCGTGGGCGAAGATAAGAGCGCCACTGCGGTCATCAGCAACCAGAGCCTCATCATCAACGGCAAGAGCGCCCAGCTCAGCGCCTTCAACATCGGCGGCAGCAACTACTTCAAGCTCCGCGACCTGGCCGACGCTCTGGGCTTCTTCGTGGATTATGACGCCGAGACCCGTACGGCTCTGATCCTCACCACCGATCCCAAGGACGCCATGGAAGCGGCCGGCACCGTGTACTGCTACGCCGTGGTGGACGCCAATATCTGTGAAGACGCTAGCGGCACCCCCATCGCCTATTATCCCGTGCGTTTCTATGAGGGCGAGACCATCGCCGACGTCGTCACCCGCCTCCATGAGGATGCCTACGGCGACAAGGACGGCTGGGGCTATGAAGGCATCCTCCTGAGCAAGCTCTGGGGCCAGGATTGCGGCAGCATGAGCTACGGCGGCGGTGTCTGGACCGAAGCGTCCTTCGCCGGTGCCCTCCATGCCGACCTCACCGCCCCGGTGGAAGACGGCATGATCGTCTACCTGAACAATTTCACCGACGGTGTGGGCTACGCCCACTTCCGCTGCGGCTACTTTGACAAGGTCTATGCCGAGCTGAACGCCGGCGACAGCCTGACTCTGACCTTCCACCGCAGCTCCGGCGACGGCAGCTCCAAGCTCAACGGCAGCTCCGAAGTCTTTGTGGACGGAGCCAAGGCCGGCAGCACCGACGCCAATGGCGCGATCACCCTCAGCTTCGACGCTCCCGGCACCTATCTGGTCACCGGCGCCGCCGGCAGCTCCTGGGGCACCGGCATCTGCGTCGTGGTGGTGAAGTAAGGCTTCCCACTGCCGGGCAGCAAACAGCATAACGTTCCCGGGGGGGACGGCAGAAGCCGTCCCCCTTTTTTTGCCGTTTTTAAACCGCTGCGAGAGATTTTTCCCCTGCCCGGCGTTTCCAAGCGCCGCAGTTTCTGCTAAAATGGAGAAAAGCGGCGGAAGGAGGGCATGGCATGAGCGCACCGCTGCAGCGGGTGGAATACCCCCGCATCCGACATCTCAACATCCTGCTCCTGCAGCCGGGGCAGCGTGATAAGCACCGGCACAGCGAGTATGAGGTGCTGGCCCTGCTCCGGGGAAGGCTGCAGGTACACAGTCTGCAGGAATCCTTCCCCCTCTCCGCCGGGGAATTCTGCATCTTCAATCCCCGGGAGGTCCACGGCTACGACCTCCCCGAGGAGGATGCCCTGGTACTGCTGCTGCAGTATTCGCCTTACTTCTGCCGGGAATATTATCCTCACGCCCGGCGGATGATCTTCCGGGACTGGCAGGCTTCCCGGCAGCTTGCGCCGGAGGCGCGGCAGCAGCTGCTGGAAAAGCTCTGTCGTGCCGCACTGGACTATTTCAGCACGGATCGGCTCTTTGAGCTGCGCTGCCTTTCCGGGCTTCTGAGCCTGATGGCAGACTTCGGGGCGCTGCTCCCCTGCGACTATCTGGCCCCGGAGGAGCACCACCGGCTGCAGGACCGGGAGCGAAAGCTGGAAGAAATACTCAACTATATGGAAAGCAGCTATCAGTCTCCCCTGCGTCTGGAAGAGGTAGCAAGACAGGTGGGCCTGCAGCCCGGCTATCTCAGCCACTTTTTCCGCCGGCACATGGGCATGAGCTTTCAGGACTATCTCAGCGAATTGCGCTTTCAGGGCGCCCTCCGGGTCATGGACCGGGATCTGCCCCTGCGGGACATCTCCCAGGGCAGCGGCTTTTCCGATCCCAAGTATCTCCAGAAAATGTTCCTGCGGAAGCTGGGCTGCACCCCGGCGGAATACCGGCAGCGCCTGCAGCCCGGTCAGGCGGGGAACCTTCCCCGGATCCGGACGGACGCCGGGGAAGCCATCCTCTCCCCGGAGGAAAGCCGGCACCTGCTGCGGGAGCTGCTTTCCTCCCCCGGAGCAGAACACACTGACGCGAAGGAGGAAGAGAGTTGAACAAACCCGGCCATTTCGGCTGCTGTCTGGTCACTCTGGGCCTGCTGCTGCTGACCACCCTGATCTGTCTGCTGCTGCAGGAAGTGTTTGACATCCACCAGCAGCAGGGCGCGATTTTTGTCTTTGCGGTATTCCTCACCGCCCTGTTCACCGAGCGCTATGTTTACGGCATCGTCAGCGCCTTTCTGGGCACGCTGTTGATGAACTTTGCCTTCACCTACCCCTACTACACCCTGAACTTCTCCATTCCCGAAAATCTCCTGTCCGCCCTGGTCATGGTAACCATCGCCCTGATGACCTGCACCCTCACCAACCGCATACGCCGCTGGGAGTCAGCCAAAGCCGAAGGCGAACGGGAACGCATGCGTGCAAATCTCCTCCGGGCAGTCTCCCACGACCTGCGCACCCCGCTTACCAATATCTACGCTTCCAGCAGCGCCCTGCTGGAGCAGGACAGCCTCACCAAACAGCAGACCCGGAGCATCCTGACGGGGATCCGGGAGGATGCGGACTGGCTGGTACGCATGGTGGAAAATCTTCTCTCCGTTACCCGCATTGACAGCGGCCAGGTGAAGCTCATCAAGACGGAGACGGTGCTGGAGGAGCTCATTGACTCGGTGATCCGGAAATTTCACCGGCGCTATCCCCGGCAGCAGGTGGACATCCGCCTGCCGGAGGAAATCCTGCTCATCCCCATGGACGCCATGCTCATCCAGCAGGTGCTGATGAATCTGCTGGAAAACGCCGTGCGCCACGCCGAAGGCATGACGCAGCTGCTGCTGCAGGTGCACACCCAGGGGAACACCGCCGTCTTCACCGTCCGGGATGACGGCAGCGGCATCCCGGAAAACCAGCTGCCCCTGCTTTTCAGCGGCAGGCATACGGAGCCCGCGGACGGGCGCAAGGGCAGCGCAGGCATCGGCCTCAGCGTCTGTGCCACCATCATCCGGGCTCACGGGGGCACGATCCACGCGGAGAATCACAAAGAAGGGGGCGCGGAATTCCGCTTCACCCTGGATATGGAGGAAGCAAGCCTTGACGAATAACAAGTATAAGCTCCTGCTGGTGGAGGACGAAAGCAACATCCGCAATCTGCTCTGCACCCTGCTGGAGGGAGAAGGCTATCAGGTCATCTGCGCCGGGACCTGCGCCCAGGCGGAGACCCTCTGCGCCTCCCATCTGCCGGATCTGGTGATCCTGGACCTGGGTCTGCCGGACCGGGACGGTCTGGACTTCATTCGCAGCCTGCGCCGGGACCGCATCACCCCCCTCATCGTCCTCTCCGCACGCTCGGAGGAGCAGGACAAGGTGGAGGCGCTGGACCTGGGAGCCAACGACTATATCACCAAACCCTTCGGCTCCGCGGAGCTGCTGGCCCGGGTGCGCAGCGCCCTGCGCAGCAGCCGTCACAGCAGTGAAACAGGGAAGCTCCCCGGGGGCTGCTTCCGGGTGGGGGAGCTCTCCATTGACTATGACGCCCGGCTGGTGCGCCTGGGGCAGGAGGAAATCCACCTGACCCAAACGGAGTATAACATTCTGGCCCTGCTGTCGGAGCACTGCGGCAAGACCCTCACCTACAGCAGCATCCTCAAGACCGTCTGGGGTTATTCCGGTGAGGGCAGCGTGAAAAAGCTGCAGGTGAACCTGGCCAATATCCGCCGGAAGCTGGGCAGCCGCACCGGCGAAGCGGGCTATATCGTCAACGAGCTGGGCGTGGGCTACCGCATGTCCGCCCCCCAATCGGACACGGCGGACTGAGCAAATCCGTTCCCCACGCACCCCACGTACGCGGATCAAGAAACTACGCGCACCCGGTTTCCCCCGGGTGCTCTTTTTGTGCCCCTTTCTCCGCCGTCTTGCTCCCGTCCTCCGTTTTTTCCTCTTACCCGTCCCCCGCTTTACCTGTTCACGATCCACTATGACCTCCCACCTGTGAAACGCGCCTTTCTCCGCCGCTGCAACCATGGGAAAGCCTGCGGTAAAAGCCGCGAAAATTCCCGCTTTTTGCGCCTACCTTAACCCCATCTTTACCAAAGAGCGCGTATAATTCCCCTTGCTGCGACTCCGGCTGCCGCATCTGCGGCGGCCGGTTCCTGCGCCTTTCGGACCCTCGGGTCCCATCACTGCACCTGCGGAGAGAATACACCATGATTTACGCACTGATCCTGTTCCTGCTGACCTATTTGCTGATGCTCACCTTCCAGAAGTATCGGCCCTACATCGCCCTGGGCTCCGCCCTGATCTTCGTGGTCAGCGGCATGCTGCCTCTGAATCAGGTCCTTCCCAGCGTGGACTTCAACGTCCTGCTGATGATCGCCGGCACCATGGG
>JAZSQG010000049.1:0-21714 GCA_045537855.1 Oscillospiraceae bacterium | reverse complement strand
GGAAGGACACCGGCACACAGCCGCTGTCCAGCGCCCGGCCGATGACCAGAGGACTCTCGGCAATGAACAGACCTTCCCGAAGATTGTGGCGGTTTAAAAGCTGCGCCTCCGTGAGCCGGGCATAGACGTCCAGCTCCGGGGCGGTAAAGTCGGTGATTTCAATGACCTTGGGCATATGGGCCTCCGAATGTTCTTTGCTGGCAGTATATTGCTTTCTTCCGGGCGTGTCAATCCGTGGCGCGGACGGGTTTTGCTTCCTTATAAATTCTTTGCGGTAAAACTTGACAAAGTGATTTTTATATGATATCAAATAGATATCATATGTGAAAGGAAGGAGAACATGAAAGAAATCGTTCTCAGCAAAAAGAAAAACGGGATGGCAGTTCTGCTGCTGACCATCGTGCTGTACCTGGCGGCGATCGCCCTGCTGATTTTCTCCGGCATCCGGCTGGAGGCCTCGGAGGAAGGCAGCGCCGGTCTGGTGGTACTGCTGGTCATTGCCATACTCTGGCTCTTTGTGGGCTGGATCCCGGCGCTTGGGCTGAAGGTCATCGGCCCCCAGGAAGCGCTGGTACTTACCCTTTTCGGCAAGTATGTGGGCACGTTGAAAGACAGCGGCTTTTACGCGGTGAACCCCTTCTGTGTGGCGGTGAATCCCGCTGCCAAGACGAAGCTCAGCCAGAGCGGCGATGTGGACGGCGGCAGCAAGAAGAGCAGCATCGTTCTTGCCGCAGGCGCCAATGCCGCGGCAGTGGAGACTGCCAACAAGAAAATATCCCTGAAGGTGATGACCCTGAACAACAGCCGCCAGAAGATCAACGACTGTCTGGGTAACCCCGTGGAGATCGGCATTGCCGTGATCTGGCGTGTGGTGGACACGGCCAAGGCGGTTTTCGACGTGGATAACTACAAGGAATATCTGTCCCTCCAGTGCGACAGCGCGGTACGGGACATCGTGCGCATCTATCCCTACGATGTGGCCCCCAATGTGGACACCACCGGCGACGGCGTGGCCGACGAGGGAAGTCTGCGGGGTTCCAGCGAAGTGGTGGTGCAGCGCATCCGCAAGCAGATTCAGGAAAAGGTGGAAAATGCCGGTATCGAAATTCTGGAAGCCCGAATCACCTATCTGGCCTATGCCCCGGAAATCGCCGCTGTGATGCTGCAGCGTCAGCAGGCTTCCGCCGTGGTGGATGCCCGGAAGATGATCGTGGACGGCGCCGTGGGCATGGTGGAAATGGCGCTGGAGCGTCTCAACGAAAAGCAGGTGGTCACCCTGGATGAAGAACGGAAGGCTGCCATGGTCTCCAACCTTCTGGTGGTGCTCTGCGGCAACCGCGATGCACAGCCTGTGGTCAATTCCGGAAGTCTGTACTGATGGGTGACAATCAGAAAAAGCAGATCCCGCTTCGCCTTTCACCAAAGCTCTACGAAGCCATTGCGGCCTGGGCGGAGGATGACTTCCGCTCCGTCAACGGGCAGATCGAATACCTGCTGACGGAGTGCGTCAGGCAGCGGAAAAAGAACGGAAAATACGTCTCGGAAACATTGGATGAAGCGCCGGAACTGGACATTCACTAAGCACTGTCGCAATATGACGATTCTTGCAGACGATCTGTACAGTGTCGGATATTGTCGAATGGAATATCCACAAATTACCAATTTTTCTCTTGCTTTTGGAAATATCTTGTGCTAAATTGAGGTTGCACGGAACGGTGAAGAGAGACAGGAGGACGGGATTGAGCCGAGCCGCCTCTGAAACATAGATGGTTCTGCCGTAGTGTGAAACATGATAACGGAGGATTTTGCATGGGAAAAACGGTCAGACTTATCGTTGCAGATGCCAGTGAGGAATTCCGGCTGCTTTGTCAGGAGGCTGTCAGCGAGGAAGAGGGAATCCAGCTGCTTGCAGCGGTGGAAGACGGTGAAAGCCTGCTCCGGCGCATTGAAGAGGACAAGCCGGATGTGGTGGTTATGGATATGGTGCTGCCGAGGGTGGACGGCTACGGCGTTCTGAGGGCGCTGAACTCCGGCTGCGGGCATCGTCCTGCGGTGATCATCCTTTCTGCCTTCCGCACCCAGCGCGTCATTTCCGACGCGGCGGAGTTGGGCGCCTACTACTATATTTTCAAGCCCTGTGACCTGGATGAGCTATTTGACCGGGTGCGGGCTGTGGGGCAGAGCAGCAATTCGGCTCTGGGTATCGTGAGCCTGCCGGCTGCTCAGTACAGGCCCCGCCAGCGCATTGACGCCATGGTGACGGAAGTGATCCATGAGATTGGCGTACCTGCCCACATCAAGGGCTACCAGTATATCCGGGAAGCCATCATTCTCACCGTTGGGGACATGGAACTCATCAACGCCGTGACCAAGGCCCTCTATCCCATGGTGGCCAAGCGCTTCAGTACCACGCCCAGCCGTGTGGAGCGTGCCATCCGCCACGCCATTGAGGTAGCCTGGGATCGGGGTGATATCGAGGTGCTGCAGAAGTATTTCGGTTATACCGTCTCCGGCATTAAGGGAAAGCCCACCAACAGCGAGTTTATTGCCCTGATCGCCGACCGACTCCAGCTGCGCATCAAGGAGCAGGAGCGGGAAAACGGCGTCGGCTGAAGACGAAAACAGTGCATGTGTTTGGAGGTGTTGCAGTTTTGCAGCACCTCCAAATTTTTTGCGGAATTTACACGCGAAACCTTTGTTTCGCGTGGGGCGCGTTGCAAAAATCACATTTTGCAACGCACCCTTTCCCTTGCATATTCCCGCCTTGTGTGCTATCCTTGATACAGAACAAATGTTCGATACTGCGAGGAGGGGCCATGGATCTGGAAGAAAAACTGCGCATCCTGACGGATGCGGCGAAATACGATGTGGCCTGCACATCTTCCGGCGTGCAGCGAAGCGGAAAGCAGGGCTATTTGGGCAGCGCAGGAAACATGGGCTGCTGTCACAGCTTTTCTGCCGACGGGCGCTGCATTACCCTGCTGAAGGTGCTGATGAGCAATGTCTGCAGCTATGACTGCGCCTATTGCGTCAACCGGCGCTCCAATGATGTGCCCCGGGCGTCCTTCACAGCCCGGGAACTGGCGGAGCTGACCGTTCAGTTTTACCGGCGCAATTATATTGAAGGCCTTTTTGTGAGCTCGGCGGTGATGGGCAGTGCTGACCGAACCATGGAGCGGATGGTTGAGGCCATCCGTATCCTGCGGCAGGAGTACCGCTTCCGGGGCTATATCCATGCCAAGGCAATTCCCGGCGCTTCGCCGGAGCTGCTGCAGCGCCTTGGAGAATTGGCAGATCGCCTCAGCGTGAATATCGAGCTGCCTTCGGAGCAGAGCCTGAAGCTTCTTGCGCCTCAGAAGACGAAAGGGGATATCCTGCGCCCCATGGGGCTTATCCGGGACGGGATCCAGGAAAACCGGGAGGGGATCACCAAATATCGCCATGCGGGGAATTTTGCACGGGCAGGGCAGAGCACTCAGATGATCATCGGTGCCACGCCGGAGACGGACCTGCACATTCTGCGTCTGACTCAGGGTCTGTACCGCAAGTATGAACTGAAACGGGTGTTTTTCTCGGCTTATATTCCGGTGGCGGAGCATGCGCTGCTGCCGCCATCGGATGTAAAGCCGCCCCTTCTGCGGGAGCACCGCCTGTATCAGGCGGACTGGCTCCTGCGATTTTACGGCTTTCAGGCAGAAGAACTGCTGGATGAAGCCCATCCCAATTTCCATCCCCTTGTGGATCCCAAGTGCTCCTGGGCTCTGAACCATCCCGAATTTTTCCCGGTGGAAGTTCGCAGTGCCGATCGGGAAAGCCTGCTGCGGGTGCCGGGGCTGGGGGTGCGCAGTGCAAACCGCATTCTGGCGTACCGCCGAAGCTGCCGGCTGGAATTTGAAGACCTGCAGAAGCTGGGCGTCAGCATGAAGCGGGCGCAGTTTTTCCTCACATGCGGGGGAAAGGGGTATCCCGGCGTCCGGCGGGACCGTGAGAGCGTGATGCGGGGGCTCATATCCCGGCGTCTGGCCAGGGAAATGGAGCTGCCCGCCTATGAGCAGCTGAGCCTGTTTGCGGAGGAGGAATATCACAAATGTCTGACGGGGCAGCTCTGATCTATGTATATGACGGGAGCTTTGACGGCTTCCTCTGCTGCGCCTGGCGGGCGCTGCAGCTGGGGGAGGAGCCTTGTGAGATTTTGCTCGCTTCCGAAGCACCGCTGAGTCTGTTTGAAGTCCGGGAGGTCGTGACGGAGGAGGCGCTTGCCCGGAGGATGCAGGGGAGGATCCGGCAGCGAATGGGGGAACGGGCCCTTGCGCTGGTGAAGCGCAGCTTTCTCGCCTGCCTGGAGCAAAAGGAAGTGCACATGCTGGAATTTCTCCGGCTCGGCAGGTGCTTCGGCCAGCGGGCAGTGGATATGGCGACCCATCCGTCGGTGCAGTGCCTGCTGAAAGCGGTGCGCCATCTCGTAAACGAGGCGGAAGCCTATCGGGGCTTCGTGCGCTTTTCGGAGCTTGGCGGGGCGCTTGTCTCGGTCATTGAACCGAAAAATCAGGTGCTGCCCCTGATCTGCTCCCATTTCAGCAATCGCTTTCCCGATGAAGTGCTGGTGATTTACGATAAGACCCACGCTTCGGTGCTCCTCAGCGACCGGGGAAAGGTGCACATCGGTTATCTGGAAGAATTTACCCCTGTGCTGCCGGATCGCCGGGAGCGCAATTACCGCGCCCTCTGGCAGAGCTTTTACGATGCCATATCCATCCGGCAGCGGGTCAATCCCCGCTGCCGGATGAGTCACATGCCCCGGCGCTACTGGCAGCAGCTGACGGAGTTCTGGGAACGGGAGCGCTATCTGCCGGAGGAAGGGACGGGGACGCGGCCGGAAGCTTCTCCTATGCGCCTTTCCGAAGGAGACCGTGCAGCTCCATTACCCGGTGAAGCTTCTGCCGGTTTGCCGGGCTGATGGTGGTGAGGGGCAGGCGGAATTCTTCGGAACAGAGGCCCAGCTCCGCCAGTGCGGTTTTGACCGGGATGGGGTTTACTTCGCAGAATAGTACCTGCATCAGATCCAGCAGCTGTAGGTGCAGGTTGGCGGCGGTGCTGTAGTCCCCGCGGAGGCAGAGGCGGCAGAGTTTGCTCATTTCTTCCGGTACTACGTTGGAGGCCACCGAGACCACGCCTTTGGCGCCCATGGCCATCATGGGGAGGGTCAGGCTGTCGTTGCCGCTGAAAAAGCAGAAGTCTTTGCTGCAGCAGCGCATGGCTTCGGAGATGGCGTCCAGGTCGGTGCCCGCTTCCTTGATGCCCCAGATCCGGGGGTGCCGGGAGAGCACCGCCAGACTGTCCGGCGAGATGCTCATGCCGGTGCGGGAGGGGACATTGTACAGCAAAACGGGAAGCTCAGTGCGGTCTGCCAGATAGCTGTAGTGGGCGATCAGACCGGACTGGGTGGTTTTGTTGTAATAAGGCGTGACCAGCAGGAGACCGTCCGCACCGCTTTCTTCCGCCTGACGGACCAGGGTCATGGCGTGGTCGGTGCTGTTGCTGCCGGCTCCTGCAAGCACCGGGACGCGGCCTGCGGCGGCTTTCACTGCCATGGCCACCAGCTCCCGGTGCTCTTCGTAGGAGAGGACGGCGCTTTCGCCTGTGGTGCCGCTGACCACGAGGGCTTCGCAGCCTCCTGCGATCTGGCGTTCGATGAGGGCTTCCAGCGCCTCCCGGTCCAGTCGTCCGGCGCGGAAGGGCGTGACGATGGCGGTGGCGCAGCCGGTAAACAGAGGATGTTTCATATGATCACCAAATAGAAACGGGGCGGCTGAGAAGCCGCCCCGAAGAATGGATCCTTCCGAGGAGTATCTTTGGTGATGGGATGCTCAGATATAGTTTTCTGCGCAGAGCAGTTCTGCAAGCAGCACCGCACCGCCGGCAGCACCGCGAAGGGTGTTGTGACTCAGGCAGACAAACTTGAAGTCATACTGGCTGTCTTCCCGCAGACGGCCGATGGAAACGGCCATGCCGTTTTCCAGGTTGCGGTGCAGCTTGGTCTGGGGCATGTTGTCTTCCGTGAAGTAATGGAGGAACTTCTTGGGGGCGGTGGGCAGCTCCAGGGTCTGGGGCCTGCCGACAAACTCGTTCCAGCGCCGGAGGATCTCCTCCTTCTCCACCTTCTGGGAGAAGCTCACAAACACGGCGGCCATGTGGCCGTTGGTGACGGGGACGCGGAGGCACTGGGCGGTGATGGAAGGGGAATCGGCGTTGACGATGACGCCGTTTTCCACACGGCCCCACAGCTTCATGGGCTCGCGCTCGGACTTTTCCTCTTCGCCGCCGATATAGGGGATCACGTTATCCACCATCTCGGGCCAGGTCTCAAAGTTCTTTCCGGCGCCGGAGATGGCCTGGTAGGTGCAGACCAGCACCTTTTCGATGCCCAGGTCCCGCAGGGGATTCAGGGCGGGCATATAGCTCTGGAGGGAGCAGTTGGACTTGACGGCGATGAAGCCGCGCTTGGTGCCCAGCCGCTTGCGCTGGTCTTCTATCACCATGATATGCTCGGGATTGATCTCGGGTACCACCATGGGCACGTCGGGAGTCCAGCGGTGAGCGCTGTTGTTGGAGACCACAGGGCACTCCAACCGGGCGTAGCGCTCTTCCAGCGCCTGGATCTCGTCCTTCTTCATGTCCACGGCGGAGAAGACGAAGTCCACCATTCCGGCGATCTTTTCCGCATCACCGGCGGCGTCCATGACCACCAGATCCTTGCTGCATGCGGGCAGGGGGTTATCCAGCATCCAGCGATCCTGCATCAGTTCACCGTAGACCTTGCCGGCGCTCCGGGGGCTGGCAGCCACGACGGTGAGATCAAACCAGGGATGATCCTGCATGAGGGAAACGAAGCGCTGCCCCACCATGCCGGTGGCGCCGATCACGCCGACTTTATACTTTTTCATGAAATCCACTCCTTTGAAGACTTCCTGTGTCGAAAAATGCTGCTTTTAGGCTTGTAGGACCCGGTAGTTTCCTGTATAATAAGATGTTAAGACCTCTGCCGGGTGCTTGAAAACGCAGATTACTTATCGCGTATCATAGCACCGGAAACAAGGGAAAGTCAAGGTTTACATACGCTTATGATGGGAAAAATGAGATTTCGGGTCAGGCGTTTTTACCGATATTTGCTGCCGCTGCTTCTGTTTGCCCTCCTGCTGCCGGCTTTCAGAGCCAAGGCTGCGCCGGAACCGGTGACCACCGTGCGCATCGGCCTGTATTACGGAGATGGGGCGATGGAAGCCTGCAACCTGCTCAATGCGGTGGGCAGCGGTTACGAGCTGGGTTATTTTGACGAAAAGCGCGAGTTTGTGGCCCTGGGCTATACCGACGAGACAGCCATCACCATGCTAAAGGACTGGAGCATGTATCTGGTGGAGGGGAGTTATTCCTCCGATACCCCCAAGGCGGGAGAAGCCTATCAGGTGGTGGGCTGCTATCATATCCGTCTGGGAAGCTACGAGAGCTTTGAAACCGCCCGGGAAGTTGCCGCCGCCTATGAGGACGGGTTCCCTGCCTGGCACAATGGGGAATACCTTGCCATGGCCGGCAGCTACACCAGCTTTGCCGAGGCGGAAAGTGCCATGGAAGCCCGGGGTATTGGCGGCACGCCCATGACCGGCTCCAACCGCTGCGTTACCGTGGTAAATACCGGCAGCACCCGTGTGCTGTTCCAGTTTGACGGAGGAGAAGCGCTTTCTCTGGGTGTGATGCCCCGGGGCGAAGAGGACGCGGCGCCCGTGACCTGGTTCCGGGGCTATCGTTATGCGGGCGGCTTTCAGTACAGCCGACTGGAGGGCGACCGGATTACCGTGGTGAACTTTGTGGAGATGGATGACTACATCCGGGGCGTGGTTCCTTACGAAATGAATCCGGGATGGCCCCTGGAAGCCCTGAAGGCACAGGCTATTACCGCCAGGACCTATACCGCGGCCCACCTGAACGCCCACCGCAGCTACGGCTTTGACCTCTGCGGTCAGGTCTGCTGCCAGACTTATAAGGGCCTGAACAATGCCACGGAAAACAGCGACCGCGCCGTGCTGGAGACAGCGGGCATCTACATGACCTATGAAGGGGAATATGCCAACACCTTCTACCATTCCTGCGACGGCGGCGCCACGGAAAACAGCGAAAACGTGTTTTATGAGGAGATCCCCTATCTCCGGGGTGTGGCGGACCCCTATGAAAGCCATGTGGAGACCGGCTTTGAAAACTGGAGCTTTGTCTACACGGCGGATGAGATCACCGCTATCCTGCGCTCGAAGAACTATAACTGCGGGAAAATCGTCTCCGTGACGCCTGTTTATACGGAACTGGGCAACATTTATTCCCTGAAATTCACGGATGACAACGGGAAAAACTGGACCTTTTCCCGAGACCGGGCGGGCAGTATTCTCTACAGCAGTGCCTATGAGAAGTACACCTACAGCCAGCGTTTCACCGTCAGCGATGCGGACGCGGTGGGCACCGAGCTCTTTGTGAACAACCCATCCGGCCGGGTGGAAGACGCCGGGGCGCTGGCGGTGCTGGATGCTTCCGGTACCGTGCGGAGTCTGGGTGAGCAGGGCAGCGTCTGCGTGCTTTCCGCATCCGGCACGGAGACGGTCTCTCTGGACGGAAGCGGCGCCGCCATCGCGGCTCAGCGCTATCTCATCAGCGGTTCCGGCTGGGGGCATAACGTGGGCATGAGCCAGTACGGCGCAAAAGCCATGGCGGAGCTGGGCTTCAGCTGCGAAGAAATTCTTTCTTTTTATTTTAACGGAGTGGATATCGGTTGAAAACGAAAGATTATTGGTATGACCTGCCGGAAGAACTCATCGCGCAGACGCCGCTGCAGCAGCGGGACGCATCCCGCCTCATGCTGTTGGACCGGCAGAGCGGGGAAGTGCGGCACAGCGAATTTCACCATCTTCCCGAGTTTCTCCGGCCCGGCGACTGCCTTGTGATGAATGACTCCCGGGTGCTGCCTGCGCGTCTCTTCGGCAAGCGGCCCACCGGCGGCGCGGTGGAAGTGCTGTTGCTGACGGACCGGGGGGACAATGTGTGGGAATGTCTCACCCGCCCTGGCCGGAAGACCCCGGTGGGTACAAAGATCAGTTTCGGCGACGGACTTCTGGAAGCGGAAGTGGTGGGTGCCGTGGAGGACGGGAACAAGCTTCTGCGCTTCAGTTATGACGGTATCTTTCTGGAGGTGTTGGACCGACTGGGGCAGGTGCCCCTGCCGCCCTATATCCGGGAGAGCCTGCCGGATGCCGAGCGCTATCAGACGGTGTATTCCCGCAACCCGGGCTCTGCCGCCGCACCCACTGCCGGCCTGCACTTTACCCCGGAACTTCTGGCGGAGCTGGAAGCCATGGGGGTGGAGCTCTGCTACGTGACTCTGCATGTGGGCCTCGGTACCTTTCGCCCGGTGAAGGAAGAGGAGATCACCGACCATGTGATGCATGAAGAATTCTGCATCGTCAGCGAGGAAACTGCCATGCGGGTGAACAGGGCCCGGCAGGAAGGCCGGCGTGTCATCGCCGTGGGCACCACCTCCTGCAGGACACTGGAAGCCGTATCGGAAGCGGATGCAGTCTGAAACCCCACAGCGACTGGGTGAATATTTTCATCTACCCCGGCTACCGCTTCAAGTGCATCAGCGGCCTGATCACCAATTTCCATCTGCCGGAAAGCACGCTGATCATGCTGGTCAGCGCCCTGGCAGGGCGGGAACATGTGCTGGAAGCTTACCGGCAGGCTGTGGAAGAACGCTACCGCTTCTTCTCCTTTGGCGACGCCATGCTCATTACCTGAAAACGCTTTGAAAAGAGGGCCGATTATGGCATTTACCATTCAGAATACCGAGGGACGCGCCCGGCGCGCTGCCTTTGATACGCCCCATGGCACGGTGCAGACGCCGGTGTTCATGAACGTGGCCACCCGCGCCGCCATCAAGGGCGGCATCTCCAGCGAGGACCTGGAGCGCATCAACTGCCGCGTGGCGCTGTGCAATACCTACCATCTGCATCTGCGTCCCGGTGAAGAGGTGGTACGGGATATGGGCGGTCTCCACGGCTTTATGGACTGGAAGCGCCCCATTCTTACGGACAGCGGCGGATTCCAGATCTTCTCGCTGGCCAAGCTCCGCAAGATCCAGGAGGAGGGTGTATCCTTCCGCAGCCACATTGACGGAAGGAAGATCTTCATGTCTCCGGAGGACAGCATCCGGGTGCAGTCCCGCCTGGGCAGCGATATTGCCATGGCCTTTGACGAATGCATCGAGATCCCGTCTCCCAAAAACTATGTGGCGGATTCCTGCCAGCGTACCTACCGCTGGCTCGTGCGCTGCAAGGAGGAGCTGGAGCGCCTGAATGCCGAAGCGGGCACGGTGAATCCCGGTCAGGTGCTTTTCGGGATCAACCAGGGCACCACCTTCCGGGACCTCCGGCTGCAGCATATGGAGCAGATCGCAGAGCTGGACCTTCCGGGATACGCCGTGGGCGGTCTGGCGGTGGGGGAGAGCACCGAGGAGATGTATGAGGTGCTGGATTATTTGACCCCGGCCATGCCCAGGGAGAAGCCCCGATACCTCATGGGCGTAGGAACGCCGGAAAACATCGTGGAGGGCGTCTACCGGGGCATCGACTTCTTTGACTGTGTGATGCCTGCCAGAAACGGACGCCACGCCAAGCTCTATACCAGCTTCGGAACCATCAACCTGAAAAACGAGCGCTTTGAGCGTGACAGCCGCCCCATTGAGGAAGGCTGCGGCTGCCCGGTCTGTCAGCGCTATTCCCGGGCCTATCTGCGGCACCTGTTCAAGGTGGATGAAATCCTGGCTCTGCGCTTCGGGGTGCTCCACAATCTCTGGTACTACAATCAGCTGATGGAGGACATCCGGAATGCCCTGGAAGAAGGTCGCTTTGAAGCCTTCCGCCGGGAGTTTTACGCAAAAAGAGAAAAACATTGACTTTCCCTGTCCCCACAGATATAATCAATCCTATTGAGGCTGTCGGGGAAAATTTTGGGAAAGACAAAAGAGATGACTGCCGACAGGCGTTATTTAACAACACACATTTGGAGGAACAGACGTGGAAGGTTATAGCAGCATTATCATGATCGTTCTTCTGTTTGTGGTCTTTTATTTCTTCCTGATCCGTCCGGAAAACAAGAAGAAGAAAAAGCTGCAGCAGATGCGCAATGAACTGAAGGTCGGCGATCAGATCACCACCATCGGCGGGATTGTTGGCAAAATTGTCAGCATCAAGGATGACATGATCACCTTTGAGACCGGCGAGGACCGCGTCCGCATTCAGATCATGCGCTGGGCCATTTCCACCACCGGCGTGGATACCCAGGGCTGAGCATCATAGCATAATTAAAAAACACCTCCGCATATCTTGTACCAGCTACAAAGATTTGCGGAGGTGTTTTGTTTATGGCGGGAAAAAAGCGGGGGAGCAGAGGCATGCATCGTCTTCTGCTGGGCGGTGTGCTGGGGCTGCTGCTCTGCATAGCGCTGCTTGCCGTTGGAGCAAAGCTGGTGCAGCAGGGGAAGCTGCCGGAGGAGGCTGCCCGGACTGCAGCGATGGTCGCATGTGCCGTTGCATCCCTGGTGGGTGCCCTCATCGCGCTGCACCGCCAAAGCCGGCGCTGGTTGGGTGCAGCTTGCCTGGCGGGTGTCTACGCATTTGTGTTTCTGCTGACTGCGGCGTTCTGCTCTCTGGGGCAGGGAAGTCTGCGCATATCGGTGCGGGGCCTTGCCTGCATGCTGCTGCCTCTGCTGCTGACCGCGCTTTTAGGCGGCAGCCGGAAGCGGCACCGGAGGCGCTGAGGCGAATGCACTTCGTCGGGGCTGCAGTGTTCCGAAACAGAGAGAGGGGGAGCGCGCCATGCAGAAATGCGTGCCGCTCCCCGGCACGTTTCCGTGTGATTACAGAATGCAATACGGCAATATTACAGGCCGTAATCGAAACTGCGTTGACATAATTATCAGGCATGTAAACACAAAATCTTGGGATTTACAGGAAACTTCCGGACAATATATGGGAAAAACACCGAAAAATCCAGATCAAAAACAGCGCGTTTTTGATCTTTCGCCGCGAGGGTTTACATAAACTTGTAGACATAAACAATATACATAATGCGAAAAAAATAATTTTTTTATGAAATTCCCTTGAATAAATATCGCGCATGTATTATATTGTTTCTACTTTCCCGTCATGATCGGGAGGAGCAGGGCATAGCCTTTCAGGGGATTTTCTGCAACGGGAGCCGTGAAAGGAGTTGTGCCATGCTTCACAGAAGCGATCAGATCCGCCTGCTTGTCTGCGGCGGCGCCTTTGTTTTCGGCGGTGCTGCGGGCAGTATTACTTCGTGCCTGTGCAGCCGGAATGCAATGGCATACACCGGAGAGCAGTTTCTTGTTTTCCTTCGGCAGGCAGAGATTCCCTTTGATTTGATTTGGTGTCTCCTGCTTCCGGGGATTTGTGCCTTTTGTGCGGGCAGTGTCTGCGGTGTTATTCTGCTGCCTGTTCTGGATGCAGTGATTGGTTTTTTTGCTGCGTTTGTGTTTACAGCGCTGCGTTGTACCGTCTCTGAATCCGGGTTTGTGCCCGTTTTTGCATGCGGACTGTTCTGCACAGTGCCCTGCATGCTGTGCCTCTCCGCTTATGGCCTTGCCGTAAGCCGGGGGATGTTTCGCTGTCTTGCCGGTGAAGGAAGGCGCAGTATGGATACCAGGCCTTTGATATCCGGCCTGTTCCTGTCCGGATTATTTCTCGTTCTGATTTCCGCAGTTTTTCTGCTGCTTCTGAAGCGGCTTCTTTAATTTTTCCTGAAAGGAGGATGCGCTGTGGATACCATTCCCGAACTGATTTCCTTTGAAGCATATCTCAATAATGAAAAGCGCGTTTCCTCCAACACCCTGGCCTGCTACCTTCGGGATGTGCGGCAGTTCAAAAGCTGGCTGGACAGCAGGACGGACATGCCCCTGGACCGGGCGGGAAGCAGCGATATCGAAGAGTATATTGCGCAGCTGCGCAGCAGTGGAAAATCTCAGGCGACTCTGAGCCGCTGTGCCGCCTCGCTGAAGTGTTTCTATACCCACCTTGCCGCAAAGGGTGAGATCCGCAAAAATCCGGTGGGGAAGATCGAGGTGGGCAAGCAGAGCCGCAAGCTTCCCCAGATCATGAGCAATCAGGAAGTGGAGCTGTTCCTGGAACAGCCGGATACAGGTGATGCCAAGGGCATCCGGGACAAGGCAATGCTGGAGCTCCTTTATGCAACCGGAATCCGCGTGTCGGAGCTGATCAACCTGAACCGGGAAGATGTGAACCTTACAGTGGGCTTTATTCGCTGCAGAAGCGGCGATAAGGAACGGGTTGTTCCTATGTACCGGGTGGCGGTAAACGCCGTACAGGACTATCTGGAGCATGTGAGGCCCCTTCTGGTGTTGGGTGAGGAAGAAAACGCACTGTTTGTGAATGTAAGCGGCGCCAGAATGTCCCGGCAGGGTTTCTGGAAGATCGTCAAGGGTTATCAGAAGAAGGCCGGGATCCATAAGGAGATCACGCCCCACACCCTGCGGCATTCCTTCGCCGCCCATCTTCTGGAAAACGGAGCGGATATCCACGATATTCAGGAGATGCTGGGACATGCGGATCTTTCTTCCACCCAAATCTATACCAAGGTGATCCGCAAGCAGCTGAAGGACGCCTACCACAAGGCCCATCCCCGGGCATGATGAGCTCGTTACCAAGGAGAAACGCACCATGAGTCTGTTCAGACCTTATCAGTATAAAGCAAAGCCGGACCTGCAGAAGGATGCACCCACCAAGAAGGGCTTTTTCCTTTTCCTGGAGCTGTACTTCCGCAAGTTCTGGAAGTTCATTACCATCAACCTGCTCTATTTCTTTATTACTCTGCCCATGCTGGTTTACGTGTTTTATCTGGTAAACGGCATCTTCGCTGACAGGCTGGCAGGTACGGATACCATCATGCTGGCCGGCGTTGGATTTCTGGCGTCCCTGTTCAGTTTTGTGCCCACTGCACTGTACACGCCCCTGCTGGTGATCTCCGTGCTCCTGTACGGTCCCTTCACCATGGGCATGACCTATATGTTCCGCAATTACGCCCGGGAAGAACACGCCTGGCTGTCCGACTTCTTCTCCCGTGCCTGGTCCAATGCCCGGCAGGGCATCATCTTCGGCCTTCTGGATATTCTTCTGGTCTGGCTGTTTATCAATGGCATCTTCGGCAACATTGCGGCAGTGGGGAAGAATGCCGGCTATGCCATGAGCGTAGTGCTGTCCGTGGTCTGCGCCGTTGCCCTGGTTATCTGGATCATCATGCGCCACTATACCTATCTGATGGCTGTCACGGTGAATCTCAGCGTTGTGCGTATCCTGAAGAATGCCTGGCTTTTTACGGTGCTGGGTTTTGGCCGGAATCTGCTCAGTCTGCTGGTGGAGATTGCCATGCTGGTGGTGTCCGTCCTGCTGGCGCCTCTCGTGACCGTCATTCTGCTGCCCCTGTTTTCTTATTCCTTTACCTGGTTTGCAACGGTGTTTACCTGCTATCCCATCGTGAAGAAATATATCATTGTGCCCGCCCTGGAAGCCCAGCAGGCGGAGCAGGCTCCCGCGCCGGAAGCTGCCGAGCCCGAAGCGGGATTCTTGCAAGCTGAAGTGGAACCCGAAGAATAAATCGCGGCCTCACCGTTTACTCCCGCAGCGCCGGACAGCGAAGCCCTTGCCGGTGGCGGGTGTGCAGAAAGGAAGAGAACAATGAAGGACTTCAAAAACAAGGTGGCGTTTATCACCGGCGGCGGTTCCGGCGCCGGTTTTGGCCAGGCCCAGATCCTCTCAGAGGCCGGCTGCAAGGTCGTGCTTGCCGACATCCGGCAGGACCACCTGGATCAGGCGATGGAGCATTTCCGCGCTGCCGGTGCGGAAGCCAAGGCCATCAAGATGGATATTACCAACCGTGAAGACTATCTGAAGGCTGCACAGCAGGTAGAGGAGTGGTACGGCACGCCTCCCCAGATCCTGGTGCTGACTGCGGGCGTCAACGCCTTCGGTCCTGCGGAAGCCTCCACCTTTGAGGATTATGACTGGATCATCAATGTTAACCTCTTCGGTGTCATCAACGCGCTGGTCACCTTCGTGCCCCGGATGATCCAGGCGGGTCTCGGCGGCCATATCGCCTGCACCGCTTCTCTGGGCGGCCTTTCCGGCTGTCCCACCACTGCGCCCTACAGCGCCTCCAAGGCTGCGGTCATCAATCTCTGCGAAAGCTATTATGAAGCGCTGAAGCCTTACGGCATCGGCGTTACCTGCTTCTGCCCGGGCAACATGAATACCAACATCCACGAAGCCACCATGACCCGGCCCCAGAACCTGATGAACACCGGCTATTATGAAAGCGAGGAGTCCATCGAGATGTATCGCCGCCACAATGTGCTGGGTATGGACATCCGGGAAGTGGGCATGCATCTGAAGAAGGCCATTGAGGACGATATCGTCATGTGCATCCCCTACGAAGGTCCCGAACAGATGCTCCGTGACATCCTGCAGGATACCATTGACTATGCGACTCCCGAAGGAATGCGCCGCAAGGAAATCCGCGACGCATCCGGCGACAAGAATAACAGTCAGGACGCTGCGGAGCTCAAGAGTCTGGCGGATGCTTCCGCCGTGGGCTTTGCCAAGGCAAAGAAGGATCTTGCCTGGATCGACAACAGCCGCAAGGCATGATAAACGCATAAATTTAGAGGCGTACCCGGACGGGTACGCCTCTTTTGTTTCTGCCTGTTTGTTTCAGCCGCCGTAAACGGTAAGGCCGTAGCTTTCCACCACTTCGGTCATCCAGCGGTTGCGGTTGTTGAAGGCATCGTTGTCGGGATCGCCAAAGAGCCAGTGGTCGAAGATGTACAGAGCATGCTCGGAGTACTTGTCAATGGCCTCGATGACGGCTGCCTTGAACTGCTCCTCGGTGCAGCTTTCGCTCATCAGCTCGCCGATGGCATCGAAGCCGCCTTCCAGAATGATCTGGTTACCGTACTTCTTCTGCACCGCCACCAGATCGTTGCTGGTCTGGGGAGGATCCCAGTAGCGCACGCCGAACTCGATCCAGTCGCCCACCAGCATGTCGCACTTGCCGCAGCAGTGCATGGCAATGGGCATGCCCCGGTCGTTGCCGAACTTGGCATCGCGGATCTGGAAGGGCTTGATGAGGCTGCGGTACTGCTCGGGGGAGACGAAGGGCATGGCCCAGGCGGCCACGTCGTCGGTGATCTGGAGGAGGTCGGGCTTGTAGTAGTCGATGCACTTGCCGGCGATCTCTTCATAGAAGGAGCAGAGGTAGTCAAACAGTGCCAGCACTTCTTCGGGCTCTTCCTGAATGGCGCAGAGGCCTTCCACAAAGCCCATGAAAGCCATCAGGGTCTGGAAATAGCCCACATGCATGTTGAAGGCGATGGCGGTCTGGCTGGGGTCGGTGCCCCGGGCGCGCAGGGCTTCCAGATCCTTCTTGGCCATCTGTTCCCAATCAATGCCTTCCAGGCTGGGAGCCTTGATGACATCGCGCCACTTGGTGATATCCTTCAGGATGAAGTTGCCGGGTTCGGGCAGACCGGCAAAGCCTGCTTCCTTGTTGGCCACATAGGGGACGCCCCAGATGTCAACGCGGTTGCCGCTGCTCAGGTGACCCATCAGGAAGGAGGGGGACACACCGGAGCAGATCTCGGGACGCTGGGAATAGGGATTGCCGCCGTAGGTGTACTGCAGCAGATAATCAGGCGCAATACCCTTGGCCATATCCAGGTACTGTTCGCGCATGGTTCTTTTGGCAGACATGATGTTACCTCTCGATCACGAAATGATTTATAGTATTTAAGGAACGATATCATTTCTTTTGCTTTTTTTCAATAAACAAAGCGGAAAAAGTAGAAAAATTTCAAGAATTCGTGTATGATAGCAGCGTATTACCGCAAAGGAGGTGACTTTACCTTGGAAAACAGTGAGAAGTTCGCCGCCGGGCAGGAAGAATTGCAGCCCTGTGCGGCCTTTTCCCGCGGTCCCTGGTCTCTGGATGAGGAGCCTGTTCTCTGCGAAAACTGCGCGCTCCCGGAACAGGGGAAGTGCCCCCGGGGTGCGGAGGCCGGCAGCGTGCCCGGCCGGAATGTGTGATGTATTACGGCGGATGCGGATGAGAAAGCCTCAGGGCGCGCAACTGCGTTCTGCCGATGATAATTTCCCGAAGAAATCAAGGGAGGAAAAAATGGTCTACGAAAACAATCAGGGCGGTCAGTACGCCGAATATTTTGTGCAGACTCTGCAGTATCCGGAAGGAATGGCAACGCCTGAGTTCGGAAAAATCTATGAAAAGTTTGCAAAGCGCATCCTGTGGATGGACGGGGATGTGGTGCCCGGAGCCTTTCAGATGAACACCGCGTGGTACTGCAGCGTTCCGGAACGGGACCCCATTTTCGCCGAGCACACCCATCCCTACAGCGAGCTCATCGGCTTTTTCGGTTCCGATCCTGATGATCCATACAACCTCAATGCCGAGCTGATCTTTACGCTGAACGGGGAAGAACGGCGGCTGACCCGCTCTACCATGATCTATGTGCCCTCCGACATGCCCCACAACCCCATGCGGATCCTGCGGGTGGATAAACCCATGTTCCACTTCTCCATCGTGACCAACAGCACCTATAACGGCGAGGATGTCTATAAATAAGGGATACTAAATCCGGCGGCAAGATGCCGCCGGATTTTTGCAGTGGTGTATTGAGGCCGGAGTTGTATTGTTCTCTACAGGAGTCGGTGCAAATGAAAAGGTACGGAGCAACTGAACTGCCCCGTACCTTTTTGCGTGCTTTTACAACTTGATTTTCTTCCACTTGCCCTGATTGTAGCGGGCCATGATGATCATGCTGCGGCAGATCTGGTCCGCACAGAGGGCGATCCACGCGCCGTGGAGGCCCCAGCCAAGGACCGTGACCAGAAGATAAGCCAGGCAGGTCCGGATGCCCACGATGGTGATGAGCATGACCACGGCGGTAAAGCGGGTGTCGCCTGCGCCACGGAGGGAGCCGCCCAGAATGAACTGGTTTGCCTGGAAGGGCTGCAGCAGCGCCACATAGAGCATCAGCACGCCGCCCAGCTCGAGGATAATCTCTTCCTTGTTGTAGAAGCCCACCAGCGTACGGCGGAAGATGAAGAAGAGGATGGCAATGCCGATCGCCACATAGAAGCCCAAGTTCCGGCAGCGGCGGCTGTAATGTTCCGCCATATCCGGCCGGTTTTTGCCCAGACTCTGACCTACCAGGGCGGTGGAGGACACCGCGAAGCCCTGACCGATCATGAAGGACATGGACTGGATGTTCATGCAGATATTGTGGGTGGCGTACTCGATGCTGCCCAGAGAGGCCACGGTGCGGGTGTACATGATGACGCCGAAGCGCATGATGAGCTGCTCGATCAGGCTGGGAACGCCCACTTTGATGACGCCCGACATGATGTCCCTGTCGAACTTCAGAAGGTTTTTCATCTGCATCCTGCAGTAGAACTTGCCGCTGAAAATACAGTACAGGGAGATCAGCAGCGCAACAAACTGGCCGATGCACGTTGCCAGAGAGGCGCCCGCCACTTCCATTCGGGGGAAGCCCCAGTTACCGTTGATAAGCAGCCAGTTGAAGCAGATATTCACTGCATTGGCGATGGTGTTGTAGTACAGGCTGGGTTTTGCCTGTCCGGTGCCCTTGAGGGCTGCCGTGATGACCGATGTCCAGGCCACACAGGGGAAGAACATGAACTGGATCTGCAGATAGCGGGTTCCCTGTTCAAGAACACTGGGATCCAGACCGCCGTTTGCCATGAAGCTGATGAGCGGTGCGGAGAAGATGTAGCCCAGAATGGCGCTGATGATGCCGATGAAGGTGACAAAGACCATGCACTGGCGGAGGATGCGGTTGGCCCGCTCCTGATCCTGCTTACCGCGGGCGCGGGAGACCATGGCGGTGGTACCCGTGTTCAGGGCCATGACCAGATTCATAAAGAGAAACTTGGGCTGGGTGGCAATGCTGACGGCGCTGATGGCGTCCGGCCCCAGATTGCCCACCATCATGGTGTCCACCATATGGACGAGACTGGTCAGGAACAGCTCGCACAGGGAAGGCCAGGCGATCTGGATGATATCCCGGTACAGCTCCTTGGATGTAATGGTTTCCGGCAGGAGCTTGCGCTCCCGGCGGCTCTTGCTGAATTCGGCATTGAGGCTTTCCTCCGTGCCGAAGGGAAGGCGGTCCAGCGTGATGGGCTTGACGACCTTACCCGCTCTTTTTTTTACTCCTGCTTCCTGCAATCGCAATCGCCTCACAATTTCATTTTCTTTTAAGCATAGCACACGACAGAATGAATTGCAAGAAAATAGATTGGATGCTAAATAGTCGAAAAAAGGAAGCCCTCCGTCCGAAAACGGAGGGCTGAAAGTTTTTACTTCTTGTAGCTGTCCTTCAGGGCAACGCTGCGGTTGAAGATCAGGTGCTCGGGGCTGCTGTCCTTATCCGGGCAGAAGTAGCCGGTGCGCAGGAACTGGTAGCCGGCGGGGGAGCAGCCGGGCCGGGGGGCTTCCGCCTCGGACAGACAGGCTTCCAGCTTGCAGTCCTGGAGGACCAGCAGACTGTTGGGATTCAGGCTGTCCATGAAATCCTTGCCGTTTCCGTCGGGATCGGGATCGCTGAAGAGGTAATCGTACAGGCGCACCTCGGCATTCACGGCGCTGGCAGCGTCCACCCAGTGGATGGTGCCCTTGATCTTCCGGCCGTCGGCAGGGTCGCCGCCCCGGGAATCGGGGTCATACTCGCAGAGGACTTCGGTGACGCGGCCGCTCTCGTCTTTGACGCAGCCGGTGCAGCGCACCACATAGGCGCCCTTCAGGCGCACTTCGTTGCCGGGGTAGAGGCGGTTGTACTTCTTGGGGGGATCCTCTTCAAAGTCCTCCCGCTCGATCCACAGTTCCCGGGAGAAGCTGACCTGACGGCTGCCGGTCTCGGGATGGATGGGGTTGTTTTCCACACTGACGGTCTCGCTCTGATCGGCGGGATAGTTCACCACGGTGAGCTTCACCGGGTGGAGGACCGCCATGACCCGCTGGGCGCTGTCATTCAGGTCTTCCCGCAGGCAGCTTTCCAGGAAAGCCCAGTCCACGGTGGAGTCCACCTTGGCCACGCCGATGCGTTCGCAGAAGTTGCGGATGGCCCGGGGGGTATAGCCCCGGCGGCGCAGACCGCAGAGGGTGGGCATGCGGGGGTCGTCCCAGCCGGAGACCACATTCTGCTCCACCAGCTGGCGCAGCTTGCGCTTGCTCATCACCGTGTAGTTGATGCCCAGGCGGGCAAACTCGATCTGCCGGGGCTTCAGGCCGGGGATGGTGACGTTGCTGACCACCCAGTCGTACAGGGGCCGGTGTTCTTCATACTCCAGGGAGCAGAGGGAGTGGGTAATACCCTCGATGGCATCCTGGATGGGATGGGCGAAGTCATACATGGGGAAGATGCACCACTTGGTGCCCTGGCGGTGATGCTCGATAAAGCGGATGCGGTAGAGGACCGGATCGCGCATGTTGAAGTTGCCGCTGGCAAGGTCAATCTTGGCGCGCAGGGTCATGCTGCCTTCCGCAAATTCGCCGTTTTTCATCCGCTGGAAGAGGTCCAGAGATTCCTCCACAGGCCTGTCCCGATAGGGGGAGGTGGCGGGCACGCCGATATCACCCCGGTTGGCCTTGAATTCCTCGGGGGTGAGCTCGCACACGTAAGCCAGACCTTTGCGGATCAGCTCCAGCGCGCATTCGTAAGTCTGGGGGAAGTAGTCGGAGCCGTAGTAGAAACGGTCGCCCCAGTCAAAGCCCAGCCAGTGGATATCCTCCTTGATGGCGTCCACATACTCCGTGTCTTCCTTGGCGGGATTGGTGTCATCCATTCGGAGGTTGGTGATGCCGCCGTAGCGCTCGGCGGTGCCGAAATCGATACACATGGCCTTGGCGTGACCGATGTGGAGATAGCCGTTGGGTTCGGGCGGGAAACGGGTGTGGATCTGCTGACCGTGACAGCGTGCGCCCGGAGCAAGGTCCTCCTCGATAAACTGTTCAATGAAGTTTTTGCTCTCAATGGTATCCATAAAACGACCCCCAAAAGGTAAAAAATCGGCATGGCAGACGCCATACCGCTGTCATTACAGGTTTCAGAAACAGGACGATACGGCCGATGCTGCTGGTTTTCGCCCCTGCTGTCGCAGCGCCATACGAAGCATCCCCGTTTCCTCCCTTTTTCATGATAAAGCAGTCTATCATACCCACAAAATTCTGTCAATAATCCCCGGGTGGGGAAAACGCATTTTCGGCCCCGCAGGGAAACTGCAGGGCCGAAAAGAAGCCTTTATGCCTGTTCTTTGACCACCAGCGCCTTGTTCTGCCAGCGCTTGCCCGCCAGACGCCACAGGAAGAGGATGCCCCGGACGCACAGCTCGATGCACATGGCGATCCACACGCCCTTCAGGCCCATTCGGGGGGCCAGGAAGGCCGCCAGCGGCAGGCGCACCAGCCACATGCTGCTGAAGTTGAGACAGCTGGGCACCAGCGTGTCGCCTGCGCCCCGGAATACGCCGGAAGCGACGATGGAGGCGGCGTACA
>JAZSQG010000378.1:0-2702 GCA_045537855.1 Oscillospiraceae bacterium | reverse complement strand
ACCATGTCCGCACCGGTGTATTCCAGAATGTGGGGCACATCCTCCGGTTCAAAGACGTCGCCGTTGGCCATCACGGGGATGCTCACCGCCCGCTTCACTTCCCGGATACTGTCCCAGTCGGCATTGCCGGTATAAAACTGGGCCCGGGTGCGTCCGTGGATGCACACAGCGGCAGCGCCCGCCTGCTCGGCAATGCGGGCAAGCTCCACGGCGTTCAGGCTGCCCCGGTCCCAGCCCCGGCGGAATTTCACCGTCACCGGCACATCGCTGGCCCGGACCACCGCATCCAGAATTTTCCCCGCCAGAGGCAGATCCCGCATGAGGGCGCAGCCCTCCCCGTTTTTCACGATCTTTCCGGTGGGGCAGCCCATGTTCAGGTCGATGAGTTCGCAGCCGCTGAGATCCCGGGCCTTTTTCACCGCGTCCGCCAGGGTCTCCGGCTCGCTGCCGAAGAGCTGCACCGCCATGGGGGCATCCCCCGCCAGACGGCCCAGCAGCACCCGGGTCTTCCCGTCCTGATACATCAGCGCCTTGGCGCTGACCATCTCCGTCACCGTATAGGCCGCGCCGAAATCCCGGCAGATCCTCCGGAAGGCGGTATCCGTCACCCCGGCCATGGGCGCCAGACCCAGTTTCCCTTCCAGCACGACATTCCCAAGCTTCACCATGTCAAACACAGCTGCACCGGGCAGTGGTCGGACCCCAGCACCTCCGGCAGGATGGCGGCCTCCGCCACCTGCCCCTCCAGACGCCGGGACACAAGGAAATAGTCGATGCGCCAGCCCACGTTCCGCTCTCTGGCCCGGGCGCGGTAGGACCACCAGGAGTAGGCATCCGTCTGATCGGGATAGAGATGGCGGAAGGTGTCGGTAAAGCCGCTTTCCAGCAACCGGCTGAACTTTGCCCGCTCTTCGTCGGTAAAGCCGGCGCTTTTATGATTGGTATCGGGGTTCTTCAGGTCGATGGGCTGATGGGCCACGTTCATGTCCCCGCAGACCACCACGGGCTTCTTCTCATCCAGGGCGCAGAGGTAGGCGCGGAAGGCGTCCTCCCACTCCATGCGGTAGTCCAGACGGCGCAGCCCGTCCTGAGAATTGGGGGTATAGACCGTCACCATATAAAAATCCCCCAGGTCCAGGGTGATGACCCGCCCTTCCCGGTCATGCTCCGGGATGCCAAGACCCAGCAGCACCTCCCGGGGCTCCCGGCGGGTGAAGATGGCGGTGCCGGAATAGCCCTTCTTCTCGGCATAGTTCCAGTACTGGAAATAGTCCGGAGTGCCCAGCGAGATCTGCCCCGCCTGCAGCTTTGTTTCCTGCAGGCAGAGGATATCCGGGGCGGCGGCGGAGAAAAACTCCGAAAAGCCCTTGCCCACGGCGGCCCGGAGGCCGTTTACATTCCAGGAGATCAGTTTCATACCTTCGTCGCCACCAGCCGGCAGATGGGCTTGCCCTCGCCGTAAAACTTCGCTTCGTAGTCGGTCATGATGCCAACGGGCCCGTTTGCGTGCAGGTCCCGGGTCACCTCGCTGAGTTGAAAGCCCTCGGCCAAAAACTGCTCCTCGGACCAGTCGAAAAGGGGCAGATTATCCGTCTTGAAATGGACCTGCCCGCCGCTCTTCAGCACTTCCTGATACAGCTTCAGGAACGCGGGGGCCGTGAGCCGCCGCTTGAACTGCTTCTTCTTGGGCCAGGGGTCACAGAAGTTGATGTACAGCCTGTCCGCCTCGCCGGGAGCCAGCAGCTCCGTCAGGCGCACGGCGTCCACATCCAGAAAGCGGACGTTTTTCAGTTCCGCTTCGCAGGCCCGCTCCATGGCCACCACCATGGCGTCCGGCACTTTTTCCACTGCCAGCAGCAGCGCTTCCGGCTCCGCGGCGGCGGTGCGGCAGGTGAAGGTACCCTTGCCGCAGCCCAGCTCCACAAAGAGCTTGCTGTAATGTTCCGCGCTTTCCAGCCAGCGGCCCCGGAGCTGCTCCGGCGCGCTTTCCAGCACGGCACCCGCCCGTTCCATCCGGGGGATCAGATTGGGTTTTTTACGCATTCTCATGACAGTTCTCCCTTAAAACAGGCGTCTTTTCAGTTTCCCCCAGGTGAGGGCAAAAATGACAAGGGCCAAAGCCAAAGGCACGATGCCGCCCCAGAGGTACATGTCGGAATAGCTGCCCATCCCGGCATAGAGGAAGCCGCCGATGGTGGGACCGAGGAAATAGCCCAGATCCATTCCGAAATACTGCGTGTTGCTGGCAACGCCCCGGCGCCGGGGCTCCACGGTGCGGATGCACACGGTCTGAATGGCGGGGTTGGATGCGCCGTAGCCCAGGGCGGAGAGCACCGCGCCCAGCAGCATCATGGGCATGGATCTGCCCAGACCCACCACCAGAAAGCTGGCCATGAAGACCACCAGACTGGGGATCATCACCTTACCCACGCCGATGCGGTCGGAAATGCGCCCGAAGAGGGGGCGGGCACCCAGCAGCACCAGGGCATAGACGGTGAAGAAGAGGCCGATATCCTCGATGCCCAGCTCTGCGGCATAGGGCACCATGTAGGTGGAATACAGAATGCTGGCAACGGAGATGAGGCAGAGGATCAGGGTGGGCAGCAGGGTCTCCACGGAGACGATGTTCTTATACCAGGCACCCAGCGCCTTCCGGTCTTCCGCCGTCTGCACCTGCCTGGGCATCAGGGCACAGGGCAGAA
>JAZSQG010000289.1:0-4661 GCA_045537855.1 Oscillospiraceae bacterium | reverse complement strand
AGGCTTGCGCGACAGAGTAGCGGGGGATGCGGTGCTGGGGCCAAAGGCCCCTGGCAAAGGGCCCCCTTCACGTTTTATCCTTGGGTTTTTCAAACTTTTTTGGAAGTTTGAAAAACCTGCTTTCAGCGTGTCGAAATACTTTTTCGACACGCTGAAAGGCCGGATGAAGCGCATCCGGCCTTTTTTGCGCCCTTGCGCGGGGGGCGGATTTTTGCTAAGCTGAGAGGCGGAAATCTTCCAAATTCCGAAAGCAGGTGATCTTTATGGCAGAACTTGAGACCCTCGGCACCGTGATCGCGGTGAACACCCAGTGGTGGCTGAAAGTGAATACCAAGCCTGTGCGCCTGGGCGCAGCGGATGGAGCAGTCTTCCCCCATGTGATCCTGGTGCGCTACCGGGCGGGAGACCGGGACTATACCCGGCGGAAGTGGCTCGGCCCCGGGACCCGGCCCCCCGCCGTGGGCAGCAAGGTCCGGGTGCGCTATCGGGAGGAAAAGCCCCGCCGGGCGCTGATCCTCTGCGGAGCGGGTCCGACCCTGCCCGACGTAACACAGTAAAATAAACAGAAAAATAAACAGAGAGGAGACCCATCCATGCAGAACAAAAAGCCCGATTACCTGAATGTAAGCCCCGTGGGAAGCGTCAGGATCGACGATCCCTTCTGGAATCGCTATCTTGCCAACATTCAGGAAACCATGATCCCCCATATGTATGCCAAATGTACGGAAGGGGACGCGCTCTATCTGACGAAGATGGCCGCGGGAGATATTCCCTTCGAGCCCCTCCCGGAGGACGGCAACATCCGGGGAAAGCACGGGGATATCACCCTGGTGGGCTGGCTGGAGGGCGCCCTGTTCTCCCTGCTGCACAAGCCCAACAAGCAGATCGAGGAATGGACGGAATATATCATCGACCTCTTTGTCCGCGGGCAGGCGGAGGACGGCTACATGATCCCCTGGTACAACCTCTACGAGCCGGAAAAGAAGCTGAAGGGCCTGCTGCAGTCCCATGAGACGGTGCTTCTGGCGGATCATCTGGACTCCAGCATCGTGCATTACCAGCTCACCGGCAAGCGGAACTATCTGGACGCAGTGTGCCGGCTGTGCGACTTCCTGTATGACAAGATCGGCCCCAACGGGGAGGAGCCGGACGTGTACGACGGCCACGCGGGCATTGAGCCGGCGCTGGTGAAGCTGTACCGGGTCACCGGAGAAAAGAAGTATCTGGAGCTTGCCAAACACCTGATCGACATCCGGGGCGTGGACCCCACGGCGCTGCAGCGGCAGTGGGAGCGAAACGGCAACGAAAGCATGTATGCCGACTGGGATACCTTTGCCGACAACAAATATATGCAGTTCCACAAGCCCGTCCGGGAGCAGGACACGGCCGAGGGCCACGCCGTCCGCGCCCTCTACCTTTACACGGGCATGATCGACGTATACATGGAGACCGGGGACGAGACCCTGCTGGAGGCCTGCAAGGTCCTTTACAACAACATCGTCAACAAGCGGATGTATATCTCCGGCGGCGTGGGCTCCTGCTGCTCGGGCGAGCGCTTCACGGCGGACTATGATCTGCCCAACGGCACCATGTACTGCGAGAGCTGCGCCAACGTGGCCATGACCTTCTTCTGCCGCAGGATGTTCCAGGCCACCCGGGACGCCAAATATCTGGATACTCTGGAGCTGGAGCTGTACAACGCCGTGCCTGCCGGCACCTCTCTGGACGGAAGGCACTTCTTCTATGTGAATCCTCTGGAGGTGTGGCCCACCGCCAGCGAAACGGATATCACCAAGCGGCACGTGGAGCCGGAGCGCTGGGAGTGGACCCGGGTCTCCTGCTGCCCGCCCAACCTCCAGAGCGCCCTGACCGGGCTGGACGGCTATCTGTATTACAGCGGCGGCGACGTGCTTTATGCGGGCCTGTTCGTCTCCGGCGAGACCGTGCAGGATGTGGGCGGCAGGCAGGTGGGCGTGAAGGTGGAGACCTCCTACCCCTTCGGCAGCACCGTCACCTTCACCATTGATTACGACGGCGCCTTTACCTTCGCCGTGAGAAAGCCCGGCTGGGCGGAGAAGGTCAGCCTGTCCGTCAACGGCGCGCCGGTGGAGGCGGAGAACGTGGGCGGAATGCTGCACATCCGCCGCAGCTGGAAACCCGGCGACGTGGTGGAATATGTGCTGGATATGCCCGCCCGGCTGGTGGTCTCCCATCCCCGGGTGCGGGCCAACGCCAGACGGGGCGCCATTATGCGAGGCCCCATGCTCTATTGCCTGGAGGAGATCGACAACGGAGAGAATCTGAGCGCCCTGGCCATCCCCCGGAATGTGAAATTCGAGGAACGCTACGAGCCGGAGCTTCTGGGCGGCACCATGACCCTCCGCTTCCGGGGCAGCAGGCTGCTGGAGGATGACTGGAGCGAGGAGGAGCTGTATAAGCCCTTCGTGATGAAGGAAGAGGAAGCAGAGCTGGTGGCCATCCCCTACTGCCTGTGGCAGAACCGGGGAAAGGGCGAATTGCAGACCTGGCTCCCCCTGCAGTAAGGCCCGGAAAGGAGCGCAGAAATGAACGAATATACCGTGACGCGGATGTCGGAGCGGCTGACCCGCTTTGACGATGCCATTACCTCCTCCTGCTATGTGCTGGAGGGCTCCCAGCGCTATGCGCTCATCGACACCGGGGCCGGCGAAGCGGAAGACCTCCGGGAGCGGCTGCAGGCCTTTACCGACAAGCCCATGGTGCTGCTGGTGACCCACGCCCACGCGGATCATTACGCCAACGCCGGTCTGGCGGGCCGCTTTGAGAAGGTTTACATGCACCCGGAGGACATCGCCATCCTGCCGGAGATGAACCGCTTTTTCAGCTTCGCCATGGCGGATAAGGGCAGAGATGTGCAGCCGGAGGCCCTGACGCCCCTCCGGGAGGGGGAGCAAATCGACCTGGGGGAGCTGTGCCTGGAGGTCATCGAAATGCCGGGCCACACGCCGGGGAGCATCTGCTTCCTGGAGCGAAGCCTGGGGCTGCTCTTCACAGGGGACAGCGTGGGCTCCGGGGGCGAATTCTGGATGCAGCTGCCCCGGGCGCTCCCGATCTCCCAGCTCCGGGAGAATCTGGCGGCCTTCATGGAGAAGCTGCCGGAAGGGGCGCTGTGCTTCCTGGGCGGCCACTTTTCTCAGGCCGGCGTTCCGGGAAGCGAGGACTACAAGCCCGTAACGAAAGAAAGCCTGCGGGAGCTCCTCCATGTCTGTGACGCCCTGCTGGGCGGGGATGAGACGCTGGAAGTCCGGCCCTATCCGGGCATGGGGGTGGAAAACCGTCTGGCTGTCTACGGGAACGCGCAGATGGTCTATGTGCCGGAGCGCCTCTGAGGGGCGCAGCGCACATATTACCGGCCAAAAGGAGGAATATCCTATGCGCCGCAGGGTTTCATGCATCTGTCTGCCGATTCTTTGTATTGTGCTTTTGTGTTCCTGCTCCGGCGGCGGCCCGCAGGCAGAGCTGACGCTGCGCTCAGAGCTTCCCCGCAGCGCCATCGTCAGCGGCTTCCTGAAGGAGCCCGCCGAGGACAGCGGCGAAGCAAACTACACAAAGCTGAGCGAGCTCCTTGCAGACTGCCCGGTCATTGTGGAGGTGCAGACGGAAGAACGCGATCACACATGGTCCAAAAAGATAAAATCCGACCGATATACCTGCCGCATCGTAAAGGACTATTCCGAAAACACCGATGCACGCAGCAAAGAGCAGCAGTCCCTTTATCTGTATGAGACCCTCATCGAAAACGCATGGACGCTGAACGAGTCTTACATTTTCTTCCTCTCCGCCAACAACAACTACACCTGGGGACATTTCACCTACGTCCCCATCTGCAGCATGGGACTGTGGGGAGAAAAAACGGACGACGGCAAAATTCAGATCTTCTATGATTATTGGAAAGAGATCCTGATCTGGGAAGGGAGCGAAGGGGATTTCGCTGCGGCGGTGCGCAGGTATACCCCTGCCGCGCCCCTGCAGGAGCAGCGTTTTAACAGTGTTTCCGATGCCGCAGACCATGCGGATGATGTGCTGTATGTGGAGGTCATGGAAATTACGGATGACAACAACATATACACAAGGAATTATCAATACAAAATATTGGAGGTCTGTAAGAAAAGCGAGGCCACGGGCTTTGCGGCGGGAAAGACCTTCACTGCCATCGGCCCGTATATGGACTCCTTAAAAGTCGGAGACCACATAGTGCTGATGTATGAAACGAAGGACGGGCAGCCCGGCTATGCCATATCCTACGAGCATGGGCACATCCACGATGAAGCGCTGATACAGGAGGCGCTCCACCACTTCGGCAAAGACCAGGCGCTGTAGGCCCGTCCACGGACGAAACGGTCAAAAATTTGAGGAGGTGCCGCAATTTTGCAGCACCTCCTTTTCATCGAACAAAGCTCCCCTGCCCCGCGCAGGACATGTCCAGCACGAAGTGCAGGGCTTACGGCATTACAATTGTCGGGAAGAAAGACGAAACAGCGTGACAGCAGTATATAAGCAAAGCACAAGAAAGGGAAACCCCATTTTCCGGGCTTCCATTTCCATTTGCTGTTGATTTTGTTTTCTGTCAAGCATATAATGATGCCGTCTTTTAAGTAGATTTTGTGAAAGGTGGTAGACCA
>JAZSQG010000080.1:0-3143 GCA_045537855.1 Oscillospiraceae bacterium | reverse complement strand
AATTAGGAAAATATTTAGAAGCGTTCCTGTTTTAAAAGCACACATTCACGAAAATCGGCGCTTTTTATCCTCAGAACTTTTTACTCTCCGCCACCGCCAGGCGGTCGCAGCGGTCGTTATAGGGGTCCTCGGCATGGCCCTTGACCCATACAAACTGCACCTCGTGCTTTTCCAGCTGCTGCAGCAGGGCTTCCCAGAGCTCGGGATTTTTGGCAGGCTCTTTGGCATTGCGCATCCAGCCCTTTGCCCGCCAGCCTTTGGCCCAGCCCTTGGTGACGGCGTCCACCAGATAGCGGGAGTCGCTCTTCAGGGTCACCCGGCAGGGTTCCTTCAGCACTTCCAGCGCTTTGAGGGCGGCAGTCAGCTCCATGCGGTTGTTGGTGGTCTCCTTTTCTCCGCCGCTGAGGACCTTTTCCTGCCCCTTATAGCAGAGGATGGCGGCCCAGCCGCCGGGGCCCGGATTTCCGCTGCAGGCCCCGTCGGTATAAATGCTTACTTCCTTCATGCTTCGGAGCCGCTGTCCCCGGTTTCGGCGCTGTCGGCGACTTCTGCCATGTCCGCGGCCTCCTCGTCCTCCCGGGCGGTGACCGTGAGGCTGATGACCTTTTCACCCTCCTGGACGCGCATGACCCGCACGCCCTGGGCAGCGCGGCCGTAGACATTGATATCCGCTGCCGCCATGCGGATGACGATGCCGTCGCTGCTCATGAGGAGGATATCGTCCGTATCCTGCACGGCCCGGACGGCGGCCACCTTACCGGTCTTCTCCGTCACCTGATAGTTCTTCATGCCCATGCCGCCTCTGTGCTGGGGCTCGGCGCCCTGGCGGCTGTATTCCTTCACGGGGGTCTTCTTGCCGTAGCCGTTTTCGCTGACGCTCAGGAGCATGGCGTCCATGACGCAGCGCTCCGCGCCCACCACCCAGTCGCCTTCCCGGAGGCGGATGCCCCGGACGCCGGCGGCGGTACGGCCCATGGGGCGCACATCCGTCTCCTTAAAGCAGATGGCCATACCCTCGTGGGTGGCAAGGAGCAGCAGATCGTCCCCGCCGGTCTCCAGCACGGCGATGAGTTCGTCCTCCTCGTCCAGGGTCAGGACCCGCAGGCCCACCCGGCGGATGTTTTTCAGCTCGCTGAACTGCAGACGCTTGACGGTGCCGTTCCGGGTGACGAAGACCAGATAGCGGTCCTCCGGCAGCTCCCGCAGGTGGAGCATGGCCCGCACCTGCTCCCCGGGCTCGATGGGGAGGATGTTGGCGATATTCACGCCCTTGGCGGTTCTCCCCGCCTCGGGGATGAGGTAGCCCTTCCGGCGGTAGGCCTGCCCCCGGCTGGTGAAGAAGAAGATATGGTCATGGGTGGAGGAGGTGAAGATGGTCTCCACGCAGTCCTCCTCCTTGGTGGTCATGCCGGTGACGCCCTTGCCGCCCCGCTTCTGCACCCGGTAGGTATCCGCCGGGATGCGCTTGATGTAGCCCGCCCGGGACAGGGTGAAGACGCAGGTCTCCTCGGCGATGAGGTCCTCCACGTCGATTTCCCCTTCGGCCTCCTGAATTTCGGTG
This sequence comes from Oscillospiraceae bacterium, assembly GCA_045537855.1. GTDB lineage: Bacteria > Bacillota > Clostridia > Oscillospirales > Oscillospiraceae > UBA1774. The sequence goes on along the minus strand of JAZSQG010000080.1, from coordinate 1,582 downwards.
CAGCGCCCGTCGCCGTATTTGTCCATGAGGGCGCTGAGCTCGTCCTTCAGCACACCCTTGAGAAGCTCGGGATCCGCCAGCAGGCTTTCGTAGTACTGAATCCGGCTCTCGATCTCCCGGTACTCCGCCAGCAGCTTTTCCCGGTCCAGACCCTGCAGCTGCCGCAGGCGCATGTCCAGAATGGCCTGGGCCTGCACTTCGTCCAGCTCGAAGCGGGCCATGAGCCGCTCTTTTGCGTCGTCATAGCTCTCCCGGATGATCTTCACCACTTCGTCGATGTTATCTTCGGCGATGATGAGGCCCCGCAGCAGATGGGCCCGCTCCCGGGCCTTGCGCAGGTCGAAGCGGGTGCGCCGCTCCACCACCTGCAGCTGGAAGCTGATGTATTCGTCCAAAATCTGCCGCAGGGTGAGGATCTTGGGCTGCTTCTGGTTGTTCACCAGAGCCAGCATATTGATGGCGAAGGTGGTCTGCATCTGGGTCTGGGTGTAGAGCTTGTTGAGCACCACCTGGGCGTTGGCGTCCCGCTTCAGCTCGATGACGATGCGCATGCCGTTGCGGTCACTCTCGTCCCGGATGTCGGAAATTTCGTCGATGCTCTTATCCCGCACCTTGTCGGCGATGGCCTTGATGAGCATGCGCTTGTTGACCTGATAGGGCAGCTCGCCCACGATGAGGCGCTGCCGGTCGTGGCCGTATTCCTCCGTCTCCACCCGGGCGCGGACGGTGATGTGTCCCCGGCCCGTGGCGTAGGCGGCGCGGATGCCCGCCCGGCCGATGATGATGCCTTTGGTGGGGAAGTCCGGCCCCTGCACATGCTCCATCAGCTCCCCAAGGCCCGCCTCGGGATTTTCCAGCACGCAGATGGCCGCGCCGATGACCTCCCGCAGGTTGTGGGGCGGGATGTTGGTGGCCATGCCCACGGCGATGCCGCTGGAGCCGTTGACCAGCAGGTTGGGGAAGCGGCTGGGCAGTACCAGCGGCTCTTTTCTGGTCTCGTCAAAGTTGGGGAGATAGTCCACCGTCTCCTTGTCGATGTCCCGGAGCATCTCCGCGGCCATCCGGGCCATTCTGGCCTCGGTGTATCGGTAGGCGGCAGGGGGATCCCCGTCCACGGAACCGAAGTTGCCGTGGCCGTCGATGAGGGGATAGCGCATGGAGAAATCCTGGGCCATGCGCACCAGCGCGTCATAGACAGAGCTGTCGCCGTGGGGATGGTAGCGGCCCAGCACGTCGCCCACGGCGGTGGCGCACTTGCGGAAGGGCTTGTCGTGGGTGAGGCCGTCCTCATACATGGCGTAGAGGATGCGCCGGTGCACCGGCTTCAGGCCGTCCCGCACGTCGGGCAGGGCGCGGCCCACGATGACGCTCATGGCGTAATCGATGTAGCTGTCCTGCATTTCCGTCATCAGGTCGGACTGGGTGATCACCTGATCGGGAAATGCGATATCCTCCGGTCTGTAGTCCCGGTTATGTGCCATAGTTCATTTCCTCCTCAGATGTCCACATTCACGGCGTATTTGGCGTTGCGCTCGATCCACTGCCGCCGGGGCTCCACCTCTTCGCCCATGAGGATGGTGAA
>JAZSQG010000376.1:0-3556 GCA_045537855.1 Oscillospiraceae bacterium | reverse complement strand
TGAAGGAGCAGGCTGCGGGGCTGATTGCCGGACTGGATGAAATGTGAGGAGTTGAGGAAAGATGAATGCGTGGTGGGAGAGCCTGAATCTGCTGGAACGGGTGCTGGCCTGCATCGCCGTTCCATCCACACTGCTGCTGGTGCTGCAGCTGATACTGAGTCTGCTGGGTTTCGGCGGTCATGACGGTGATTTGGACAGTGACGCCGATGCGCCGGAGGACGCTGCGGACTTTGACGCGGAAGATATGGACTTTGACGCGGAGGATGCCGATGCCGATGGGTCAGCCGCCCGTGACGGCTTCAGCCTGCGCCTGCTGAGCCTCCGGGGCATTCTGGCCTTCCTGGCCGTGTACGGCTGGGGGGCGCTGGCCATCTCCCGGGCGGGGCATCCCTGGCTGACCGCCATGCTGGTGGGGCTGGTGCTGGGCGCGGCGGCTATGGTGCTGGTGGCGGTGGCCATGGGTCTGATCCTGGCTTTGCAGACCGACGGCACCCTGGACCGGCGCAACGCCGTGGGTCTCAGCGGCAGCGTGTACCTTACGATCCCTGCCCAGCGCCAGGGCAGCGGTAAGGTGAGCATCGTCATTCAGGATACGCTCACCGAATGTGATGCCGTGACGGATGAAGCCGAGCCCCTGCCAACCGGTACGGAAGTGACCGTGGTGGGCCTGACCCGGGAGCAGGCGCTCATCGTCATGCGCGGATGAGCGAAGCCGGCCCGCCGCCCCTGACCCGGGAGCAGGCGGGATGATAAACAGGAAAAGGCGCCCGCCCCGGTGGGGGCAGGGGGAAAAGCGTAAACGGGAGGTGAACGGAATGTTTCCGGAGGAAAAGGAACGGGGCAAAAAGGCGAAACGGGATAAGATCATCGCCATCGCGGTTGTAGTTCTCGTGATCGTGGGCGCTCTGGCGCTGGCCGTCCTGAATGCAAAGTCACGGCTTGGCATTTATTCCTGATGAGGCGGAAAAGTCGAAAGAAGTGAGGGGGGATGCCTGTGTTCCCGGAGGATGAAAAAAACTCGAAAAAAGCCAGGCGGGATGCGGTGATCATCTGCGTTGTGGCAGTTCTGCTGCTGGTGGGGCTCCTGCTCTTTGCCGTGGGCAACGTCGCAGACCGGCTCACCGGTGTGGGCCTGCTGGAGGGCCTGCGGCGGGTGTTCGCCCGATTATCCATGCATGATAAACCTGTAAGGAGGATGAATATGGAAACTTTGATTTTGCTTTGTGTGGTGGTAGTCCTGGTGTTCTCGCTGCTGGTGACCATCCTGAAGCGTTACAAGCGCTGTCCGTCCGACAAGGTCATGGTGGTCTACGGCAACGTGGGCTCCAATAAGGACGGCACCAGCCGCAGCTCCAAGTGTATCCACGGCGGCGCGGCCTTCGTCTGGCCCGTGATCCAGGCGGCGGAATTTCTGGATCTGACCCCCATCAGCATTTCCGTGGACCTGCAGAACGCCCTGAGCCGGCAGAACATCCGGATCAACGTGCCCAGCACCTTCACCGTGGGCATCAGCACGGAAAACGGCGTCATGCAGAATGCCGCCGAGCGCCTGCTGGGCCTGAAGCTGCACGAGATTCAGGAGCTGGCCAAGGACATCATCTTCGGTCAGCTGCGTCTGGTCATCGCTACCATGGACATTGAGGAGATCAATGCCGACCGCGACATGTTCCTGGACGCCGTCAGCCGCAATGTGGAGACCGAACTGAAGAAGATCGGCCTGCGGCTCATCAACGTGAACGTCACCGACATCAGCGACGAAAGCGGCTACATCGAGGCTCTGGGTAAGGAAGCGGCAGCCAAGGCCATCAACGATGCCAAGCGCACCGTGGCCGAAAAGAACCGCGACGGCTCCATCGGCGTGGCCAACGCCGACCGGGACCAGCGCGTGCAGGTCTCGCAGGCGGACAGCCTGGCCATTCAGGGCGAGAACGATGCCATGGTGCAGATCGCCCTGTCCAATGCCCAGCGCCGGGAGAAGGAAGCGGAAGCCCTGAAGATCGCCACCTCTGCGGAAAAGATCCAGTCTGCAAAGGCCCTGGAAGAAGCCTACTCCGCCGAGCGGGAGGCGGAAGCCGCCCGTGCCGCCAGAGAGCGGGCCACGCAGGAAGCGGACGTCATCGTGGCCACGGAGATCGCCAAGCGCAAGGCCGAGCTGGAAGCGGAGGCCCAGGCCGAGCAGATCCGCCGCCGGGCTGCCGGCGAGGCGGACGCCATCCGCGCCCGGATGACCGCCGAGGCCGAAGGCCAGAAGGAGATCCTCATGAAGCAGGCGGAAGGTCTGCGGGAGATCGTGGCCGCCGCCGGAGGCGACCCGGATGCGGCGGTACGCCTGATGCTCACCGACAAGATGGAGGACCTGATCCGCATCCAGGTGGAGGCCATCAAGAATGTGAAGATCGACAAGGTCACCGTCTGGGACAGCGGCGAAAGCAAGGACGGCAAGAGTGCCACGGCCGGCTATATCTCCGGCCTGATGAAGAGCATCCCGCCCCTGAACGACATGTTCCGGATGGCAGGCATGAACCTGCCCGGCTATCTGGGTACGGAGCGGCCGGAAGAAGTGCCCGCTGCCCCCGTTGAAACGGCGGACGAATAAAGAAAGGAGTCGGCAATGCCGGAATTCTTTGCAGGAATCGGGATCCTGTCCCTGCTCCTGCTGGCGGGAGGGCTGGCCCTCCTGACGGTGGAGCTGTTCCATCCCGGCTTCGGTGCGGCGGGTGCTGTGGGCATCCTGCTGCTGGTGGCAGATATTTTCGTTACCGCAAAGACCCTGCAGCAGGGTCTGGTGCTGACGGCCATCGCCGCGGTGATCGTGCTCCTCTTCCTGCTGCTGGGGGCCCGGCTGATGAGCCGGGGCAAACTGCCGGGGAAGCTCGTCCTCCGGGATGAAAACGGCGAAGCGGAAGGCTTCCGCAGCAGCCGCGACCCGGAAGAACTGGTGGGCAAGCGGGGCATCGCCGTCACCGTGCTCCGCCCGGCGGGAATGATGGAGCTGGAGGGCCGCCGCTGGGATGTGGTGACCCGGGGCGAGTTTTTGACGGAGGGAAGCGCCGTGACCGTGGAAGAGGTCAGCGGCGGGAGAATCGTGGTGCGGGAAGCGGAAGCGGAGCGCAGCACACAGTAACTGAGAAAGGAAGAGAAGCATGCCTTACGGACCGATCATTACCATTGCAGTCGTTGTTGTCGTCCTGATCCTCTTTTTCCGGCTGGTGCCCGTGGCCCTGTGGATCAGTGCTCTGGCCGCCAATGTGCGGGTGGGGATCTGGACGCTGGTGGGTATGCGCCTGCGCCGCGTGACCCCGGCCAAGATCATCAATCCCCAGATCAAGGCCGTCAAAGGCGGCATCAACATTCCCATCAACAAGCTGGAAGCCCACTATCTGGCGGGCGGCAACGTGGACCGGGTGGTCAATGCCCTCATCGCTGCCCAGCGTGCGGATATCCCCCTGGAATTTGAGCGGGCCGCCGCCATTGACCTGGCGGGCCGTGATGTGCTGGAAGCCGTGCAGATGAGCGTCAACCCCAAGGTCATCGAGACCCCCGTGGTGGCCGCCAT
>JAZSQG010000211.1:0-1817 GCA_045537855.1 Oscillospiraceae bacterium | reverse complement strand
AGCACCGCTTCCGGCTCGGGACTGCCCCGGAGAGCAAGGGGAATTTCCTGGGCTTCCAGCTTGCTGCCCCCCAGGGTGGTCAGCTCCCCCTGGAGGGAGAGCATGGCGCTGCCCCGACCGATGCTGGAAAGGCTCAGCTGGTCCCGGATTCCCAGGCCGCAGCGCACCGAGCGCTGCCCGGGTCGAGCTTCCTGGCCGCCGGCCAGCAGGAGGCAGCCGGCGTTTTCCGCCCGGGCACCCCGGGGCACGATGAGCAGATCGGCATGACCGCCGCCGCAAAGGGCCGCGTCGATGCGCCCCTCCCGGCTGGCTTCCTTCAGACAGTGCTTCACATAGGGCAGGATCTTTTTGCTGCCGCCTTCCGCGATACGGACACTGAACATAGCATCACCCCGGCTTAGTATGCATTTCCCGGGCGGCTTTATGCCTCGCCCGGCTGCGGGACGGATTGCCTTGACAGGGAAAAATGCCTCTGCTAGACTGGAGGCAGTACCCCGCACGCGGGGGAAGAAACGGATGGATGCTGCGCCGTTTTTTGTGAAAAACGGCGGTTTTTGGATGCGGCGGCTTCTGCCCCCGGGAAAGGATGAACGAGCATGAACCTCATCGTCAATACCCTTACCGATGCGCTGCGCTTCCACGGACGGGTGCTGCCCGACCCCCAGGGACGCTGCGTTTGGATCAACTGGTCCTGCGCCGGCTGCACCGTGCGCTTCCGGGGCAGCCGCCTCCGGGCCCGTTTCCTTGCGGTGCAGGAGGAGATGATGGCCCCCTTTGAGACCCAGGCCCTTATGCTGGACCCGGTGGTGGCCGCCCTGGCCGACGGGAGCGAGGAATTCTGCCTGCGGCAGAAGGTCACCGAGCCGGAAGCCTGGATCACCCTCTTTGAAGGGGAAGACGGGGAACACAGCCTGCGCATCACCAAGCTTTCGGAAAATGTCATGGGCAAGCTGGGCATCGCCGAACTGGAGACCGACGGCGAATTCCTGCCCCCGGCGGAAGAGAAGAAGCTGCGCATCGAAGTGGTGGGCGATTCCATCACCTGCGGCTACGGCAACGAGACCAGCCAGCCCGGCTTCCGCACCGAGGACGAAAACGGCGAGATCGCCTACGGGGCCCTGGCGGCCAAGGCGCTGGGGGCCGAATACAGTGCCGTCAGCGTGTCCGGCTGCTCCGCCGCCGAGCCCGTGTGGCTCCCCCACATGCAGAACCGGGGCATGCTGAGCATGTACGCCTACACCGACGCGCCCATGGAGCGCCTGCTGGGCGGTCAGCCCGCCACCCGCTGGGACTTCGCTTCCAACCACAGCGACGTGGTGGTGGTGAATCTGGGCACCAATGACGCCAACACCCTGAAGATGATGAACTTCAGCAAGGAAGGCGTGGAGAGCTTCTACCGGGATTTCGATGCCCTCATCACCGATATCCGCGCCCTCAACGGCCCGGAGACCTACATCCTCGTCACTTTGGGTTCCATGGATTACTATCTCTGGGACGATATCCGGGACATTGTGGCGGCTTATGCCGAGCGCACCGGGGACGGGCGCATCGGCTGCCGGAAGATGGGCGCCATCATCCCCTTCACCGAGGGAATGGGCGCCGATACCCACCCCTCCGCCGCCACCCATGCCCGCATGGCAAAGGAGCTGGAGGGCTTCATCCGGGAAGTGCTGGAGTAAGGGACAGGGAAGGGAACATGAGAAAAAGACACCCGGGAGCTGCGGCTCCCGGGTGCTTTTGCATGCTGTCTGTTTTGGCGGCAAGGGGGGGAAATTTTTACACCCCCAGGAAAAAAGCAGGCGGACGAAGAGGGCGGC
>JAZSQG010000020.1:0-2829 GCA_045537855.1 Oscillospiraceae bacterium | reverse complement strand
CACCGGCGGCCTCCTCTACGGCCTGCTCCGGGGCTGGGAGCCGGAAAAGTGCGCCCGGTTCGGCTGGGCCACCGGCGTGCTGGCCGCCAGCAGCCTCAACGACTTTGCCGGGCCTGCCGATGAAAAGCAGGTCTGGGACATTTACGCCGGCAATGCCCGGGTGCAGCGCTGAATTTAGTCCTGTGGAAAGGCCAGGCCTTTCCACAGGAAAAAGCTGCAGCCCGCTGCAGCACGCAGGAACCCTGCGGGTTGATTGGGAGCAGAGACTCTGCAAAGTAATTTGGCGCGCAAAAATCAGGAACGATCAGGAGGCAAACAGATGAAAAAAGCAGATATTGCCCTGGTGGGCCTTGCGGTCATGGGCGAAAATCTGGTCATGAATATGGAGTCCCGGGGCTTCACCGTGGCGGTGTACAACCGCAGCACCGAAAAGGTGACGGCCTTCACCCAGGGCCGGGCTGCCGGGAAAAACATCATCGGCTGCTGCTCCATCTCCGAGCTGGTGCAGGCTCTGGAAAAGCCCCGGAAAATTTTCATGATGGTGAAGGCGGGGGCCGCCGTGGATGCGCTCATTGAGCAGCTGCTGCCTTATCTGGAAGCGGGGGATATTCTCATCGACGGGGGAAACAGCCATTTTCCGGATACCGTGCGGCGGACGGAGTATGTGGAGAGCAAGGGCCTCCTCTATGTGGGCTGCGGCGTCTCCGGCGGGGAAGAGGGCGCCCTGAAGGGCCCTTCCATGATGCCCGGGGGCAGCAGCGCCGCCTGGGCGCATGTCAAACCCATTTTCCAGAGCATCTGCGCCAAAGTGGAGGACGGCAGCCCCTGCTGCGACTGGGTGGGGGAAAACGGCGCCGGCCACTTTGTGAAGATGGTGCATAACGGCATTGAATACGGCGATATGCAGCTCATCTGCGAAGCCTACCAGCTCATGCGGGATGGTCTGGGCATGACGAATGAAGAGATGCACGAGGTCTTTGCCCGCTGGAACGAGACGGAGCTGGACAGCTACCTCATCGGGATCACCCGGGATATTCTGGGCTATCGGGACGAAGCAGGCGAAGCGGTGGTGGATAAAATTCTGGACACCGCCGGGCAGAAGGGCACCGGCAAGTGGACTGCCGTGGCGGCTCTGGACGAGGGCGTGCCCCTGACCCTCATCGGGGAAGCGGTCTTTTCCCGCTGCCTCTCCGCCATGAAGCATGAGCGGGTGGAAGCGGCGGCGCGTTTTACCCGGCGCATCCCCCCCTTCACCGGGGACCGGGAAGCCTTCATCGAGAGCATCCGCAAGGCCCTCTATGCCTCCAAGATCATCTCCTACGCCCAGGGCTATACCCTCCTGCGCAGCGCCGCCAAAACTTACGGCTGGAATCTGAACTACGGCGGCATCGCCCTCATGTGGCGGGGCGGCTGCATCATCCGCAGCGTCTTCCTTGGGAAGATCAAGGAAGCCTATGAGAAAAATCCCCGGCTGGAAAACCTGCTGCTGGACGATTACTTTGCCGAAACCGTCCCGGGTCTGGTGGACGCCTGGCGGGAGGTGGTCTCTTACGCGGTGCGGGCCGGCATCCCCATGCCCGCCTTCGCCTCCGCCCTGAGCTATTTTGACGGCTATACCAGCGCCTGCCTGCCCGCCAATCTCCTGCAGGCCCAGCGGGACTACTTCGGCGCCCACACCTATGAGCGCATTGACCGGCCCCGGGGCGAGTTTTTCCACACCAACTGGACCGGGCATGGCGGCAGCACCGCTGCGGGCACCTACAATGCCTGAGAAAATCCGTATCATCGCCCTGGATCTGGACGGCACCCTGCTGAACTCCCGGAAGGAACTGAGCCCGGGGAATCTGGCGGCCCTGGAACAGGCCGCCGCCGCGGGGGTGGAAGTTGTCCCCACCACGGGCCGCTTCTACGGGGGCATGCCGGAATGTATCCGGGCCCTGCCCTTTGTGCGCTACGCCATTACGGTTAACGGCGCGGCGGTGACGGAGCTGAAGTCCGGCCGCCTGCTCTACCACGCGGAGATCCCCCTGCCGGAAGCCCTGCAGCTGCTGGAAGCGCTGGATGGGTATCCCCTGCTCTACGACAGCTATGTGGAAAACGCCGCCTACATGACGGGGGCGCAGAAGGCGCGCATCGAGGAGGAAATTTCCGACCCCCACTACCGAAACATGCTCCGGGAGCTGCGGCAGCCGGTGCCGGAACTGAAGGAATACCTCCGCAGCCGGGGCAGGGACGTGCAGAAGGTGCAGTGCTTCACCGGCAGGCCGGAGCTGCGCCTGCAGCTGCTGCGGGAGCTGCCGGAAAGATTCCCCGATCTCTGCGTGTCCAGCTCCATCCCGGAAAATCTGGAGATCAACCAGCTCCGGGCCAATAAGGGCGCCGCGCTGCTGGCGCTGGCGAAAGAACTGGGGGTGCCCCGGGAGGCTACCGCCGCCTTCGGGGACGGCCTCAACGACCTGAGCATGATCCGCGCCGCCGGCGTGGGCGTGGCCATGGAAAATGCCTGCCCGGAGGCGCTGGAAGCGGCAGACCTGCGTACCCGCTCCTGCGATGCCGACGGGGTGGCCCGGGGCATCGAGGCCCTCTGTTTTGGAAAACCACTCTGAAGAAAGCGAGTGAAGGATATGTATTACCCCAATCAGCCCGAGCTGGGCGGAAAAGTCGTGGTCATCACCGGCGGGGCGGGCGTCCTGTGCAGTGAATTTGCCCGGGCGCTGGCCCAATGCGGCGCCAAGGTGGCCATTCTCAACCGCACCCTCAGCAAGGCCGAAGCCCTTGCGGAAGAAATTCGCGCCGCCGGGGGCGAAGCTGCCGCCGTGCAGGTAAATA
>JAZSQG010000200.1:0-1527 GCA_045537855.1 Oscillospiraceae bacterium | reverse complement strand
GTGGTTGTGGCCGCCGTCACCGGCGTTGATGACGGGGATGTCCACATTCTGGGCCGCCACGTAGGGAGCGCCCTCCTTGGGATGGCGCATGGCGATGATGTCGGCAAAGCACTCCACGGTCCTGGCGGTGTCTGCCACGCTTTCCCCCTTGGACACGGAAGCACTGCTGGCCTCGCTGAAGCCCAGGACGCGGCCGCCCAGGTCCAGCATGGCGGATTCAAAGCTCAGGCGGGTGCGGGTGCTGGGTTCGTAAAAGAGAGTGGCCAGCTTCCTGCCGCGGCACTTTTCGCTGAAGGCGGCGGGGTCGGCAATGATCTCCATGGCCTTTTCGATGAGAGCGTCGATCTCCTGAATGCTCAGATCGGCAATGTCGATGAGACTTCTCATGCCTTCGCTCCGTTCACGGCCAGATAGGCGCGGATGCGCGCCACATTTTCCGCGTTGGCGGCATCCTCTTCCAGATACTCGATGATGTCATACACATCCACCACAGAGCAGACGGGGAAGCCGAATTCTTCCTCGATTTCCTCCAGGGCGCCCTTTTCGCCCTGACCCTTTTCCTTCCGGTCCACCATCACGAAGCAGGCGGCCACCTTCACTCCCTCCAGGGCGCCGAGGATGGCCATGCTCTCCCGGATGGCAGTGCCGGCGGTGATCACATCCTCCACAATGACCACTTCTTCCCCGGCCTGGGGCACATAGCCCACGAAGACACCGCCCTCGCCGTGGTCCTTGGCTTCCTTGCGGTTGAAGAAGAAGGGCAGGTTCAGTCCTTCCCTGGCCAGGGCCACCGCAGCGGAAACGGCGATGGAGTTGCCCTTGTAGGCGGGCCCGTAAAGCACGGCCTGCTTTTTGCCCAGTTTCTCGGTGTAGGCTCTGGCATAGAAGGAACCCAGGGCAGCAATATCTTCCCCGGTCTTGATCATACCGGCATTGATAAAGTAGGGGATCTTTCGGCCGCTCTTGGCGGTGAAATCCCCGAACTTCAGGACGCCGGCGCGTTCCAGAAAGCGGATAAATTCTCTCTTGTATTCCTGCATCTTGCGACGCTCCTCTCAGTCCACAAATTCTTCCACGCAGCGCCTGTAAACCGCCACGGGATCTTCTGCCCTGGTGATGGGACGGCCCACCACAATGTAATCCGAGCCGATCTTTTTGGCTTCCGCGGGGGTCATGACCCGCTTCTGGTCCCCCATGTCCCCATCGGCAAAGCGGACGCCGGGGGTCACGGTGAGGAAGCCCTTGCCGCAGTTTTCATGGATGAGGCCGGCTTCCCGGGGAGAGCAGACAACCCCGTCCAGCCCGGCGGCGGCGGCGTTTCTGGCATAGTGCATCACCACATCCGCCATATTGCCCTGCACCAGCAGCTCCTGCTGCATCCGCACTTCGTCGGTGCTGGTGAGCTGGGTCACGGCGATGAGCAGGGGGCGGCTCCCGTCGGGCCGGGTGGGGCCCTCCAGCGCGGCGGACATCATGGCGGCGGGACCGGCGGGGGGGGCACTGGCCGTGTCCGCCCCCCGGTCCCGC
>JAZSQG010000116.1:0-6484 GCA_045537855.1 Oscillospiraceae bacterium | reverse complement strand
GGCATGTCCGGGTAAAGGGCAATGTCCAGCTCCTCCCAATGGATGAGGTCCTCGCTCACCGCGTGGCCCCAGTGCATGGGCCCCCATTTGGTATCGTGGGGATAGTGCTGGAAGAAGGCGTGGTAGCGACCCTGAAACCAGCAAAGGCCGTTGGGGTCGTTCATCCAGCCCTTCCGGGGCTCAAAATGGTACTTCAGGCGTTCCGGCATGGCTTACTCCGCCTCGGCCCAGGCGGTATCCAGGGCGACTTCCATCATCTCGGTGAAGCTGTCCTGCCGCTGCCGGGCATCCAGTCCTTCCCCGGTAAAGATGTGGTCGGAAATGGTCAGCAGGCTCAGGGCCTTCTTGTGACAGGCCATGGCCTCCCAGTAGATGCCGGCAGTCTCCATCTCCACCGCCAGCATGCCCATATCCCGGAACTGACCCGCCGCCGCAGAGTTGGCATTGTAGAACATATCGGTGGTGAACACGCTGCCCACCCGGACCTGGATGCCCCGCTTTTCCGCCTCTTCCACGGCCCGGCGGAGCATGCCGAAATCGGCCTGAGGGCTCAGCTGGCCGGGGAACTGATACTGAATGCTGAAGTTGGAGTTGGTAGAGGCGGTCATGGCGATGACCAGATCCCGCAGCTTCACATCCTCGCCGATGCCGCCGGCGGAACCGATGCGGATGACAGCTTCCACGCCGTAGACATTGAAGAGTTCGTGGACATAGAGCGTGGCGCTGGGAACGCCCATGCCGCTGCCCATGACGGAGATGCGGCGGCCCTTATAGGTGCCGGTATAGCCCAGCATATTGCGCACCGTGTTGAAGCAGACGGGGTCCTCCAGATAGGTCTCCGCCACTTTTTTGGCCCGCAGGGGATCCCCGGGCATCAGGATAACTTTCGCAATGAGGGAAGGATCCGCCTCGATGCTGGCGGAGGGAGAAGAAACGATCTGAGACATGTTACATGCTTCCTTTCTCTGGTAGTTCACTGAAACAGGGCAGCCAGACTCTCCGTGAAGGGCGGTCTGCAGATCCCCTTTTCCGTAATAATGCCGGAAATCAGGCTGTGGTCGGTGACATCAAAGGCAGGGTTATAGAGCTTAACACCCTCCGGCGCCATGGGCTCCTTATACCACTTGCTGCGGATCTCCTCGCCGTTTCGCAGCTCCACGGGGATGTGCGCCCCATCCGGACAGTCCCGGTCAATGGTGGAGGTGGGGCCCAGCACATAGAAAGGGATGCCGTAGTGCTTGGCGACAATGGCAACCCCGGAGGTGCCGATCTTGTTGGCGGCATCGCCGTTCATGGCCACCCGGTCGCAGCCCACAAAGCAGTACTGCACCCAGCCCTGCTTCATGACGATGGAGGCCATATTGTCACAGATGAGGGTGGTATCCACCCCGGCGCGGCTCAGCTCCCAGCTGGTGAGGCGGGCACCCTGCAGCAGGGGACGGGTCTCGTCGCAGAAGGCCCGGAAATGCATGCCCCGCTCCGTGCCCAGCAGCAGCGGGCCGATGGCGGTGCCGTAGCGGGAGGTGGCGATGGGCCCGGCATTGCAGTGGGTCAGCACCCCGTCGCCATCCTTCAGCAGACTCAGGCCGTACTCGGAAATGGCGGTGCACATGGCGATGTCCTCTTCCAGAATGGCCTGACATTCCGCCCGGATGACCGCCAGGTCGCCGCCGGATTCCTCTGCGGCGCGGCACATCCGCTTCAGGGCCCAACTGAGATTCACCGCCGTGGGGCGGGAGGAATTGAGATAATCCGCATCCCTGCGGAACAGCTCCAGAAAGCCCTCCCTGGGATACTGCCTCGCCAGCACATACATGGCAAAGCCCGCAAAGATGCCGATGGCGGGTGCGCCCCGGATGCGGAGCTGATAAATGGCTTCAAAGAGTTCTTCCCGGGTCTTCAGGCTGATATATACCATCTCGCCGGGCAGACGGGTCTGATCCAGAATGATGAGACTTTCCTCGTCCGCGCTGAGATGCACATGGTCGACGCGTTCCATGCTCTGCCTCCTTATCCTCTCCCGGGCTGCTCCGCCCGGCTTTGAAAATATCATAACACAGAGATTTTTTGTTGTAAAGGACGGAGCCCTGGGCTATAATGGGGGCAAAAGACAGGAACATAACAAAATGGAGTGACTGATATGGAATATACTTACAAGCTCAACGAAAAAGAAAATTTCCTCCGCCTCCTCAGCGGAGAAATGCCCGAATACATCCCCGCCTATGACATGGGCGGCTGGATGCTTTCTTCCTCCGTGAAATTCGGCGGCGGCGTCAATGCCGAAGGCAAGCGGGTCAACGAATTCGGCGTGGAATTTGTGGATGTGCCCACCGCCCCCGGCGGCGCGGCTCTGCCCAAGCCCGGCGACTTCATCCTTCAGGACATCGCTGACTGGCAGAAGGTCATCCACACCCCGGAAATTCCCACGGATATCGACTGGGAAGCCGTGGCAAAAAAGGATCTGGAAGCCTTTGGCGCAGATCACAAGCCCGTCATCATGACCTCCGGCGACTATTTCCAGAACCTCATGTCCTTCATGGGCTTCACCGAGGGTCTCTGCGCCATGTACGAATCCCCCGAAGATGTGTACGACCTCTTCACCTATTTGGGAGAATACAATCTGGCCCGGGAGAAAATCTACCTGCAGTACTATAAGCCCGACATCTGGTACATTCTGGACGACAACGCCACCAAGCTCAACCCCTTCATCTCCCCGGAGATGAACCGGGAACTGGTCATCCCCTTCCAGAAGGCGCAGGCCGACCTGGCCCGGGAAGCCGGCTGCCGCATCCTGATGCATGACTGCGGCCGCTGCGAGGACTTCATTGACGACTGGATCGACATCGGCGTCAACGGCTGGGACCCCGCCCAGATCGAAAACGACCTGCTGGGCATCAAGGCCAAGTACGGCCCCAAGCTGGCCCTCATCGGTGCCTGGGATTCTCAGGGTGCCGTCAGCCTGCCGGAAACGGCCGACGAAGTGCTCATCGAAGCCCTCTACCATTATGTGGATACCTTCGCCCCCGGCGGCGGCTTTGCCTGGCAGGCGGGCGTGCTGGGCAGCCCCGGCGACAAGGAAGTGGAGCGCAAGGACGCCCTGGCCAAAAAGATCTACGAAGAATACGCAAAGCCCTGGTACAAGAAGCACGGCTTCTGAGCATCACAGCACAAAAAACGCGGAGCAGACCCTTTGGTCTGCTCCGCATTCTGTTTTATGCCATTCAGCCGATGCCCAGCACCGTCTGCAGGAAGGCAGCCAGCGCCATGGCAGTTTCCGCCCGGGTCACGGCTTCCAGAGGGCGCACATCCTCTGCGGGGAGGATGCCGTTTCCGGCAGCCCAGCTGACGCCTTCCAGCGCCCAGCTGCTGCAGCCGTAGTCTCCGGAAAGAGCCCCGGCAGGCACATACCAGTCAAAGTGCCGGGTCATGCGGTACAGCAGCACCGCCAGCTGCTCCCTGGTGAGTTCCTGCTTGGGGGCAAAAAGCCCATCGCCCACGCCGTCGGTAATGCCCATGTCCGCCGCCCAGCTCACGGAGTTAAAATACCAGCTGTCGGCAGCCACATCGCTGAAGCGGGCTTCGCCGCCCAGCACGGTATCCCGATAGACAGAGGCATAAAGGCGGCCCACCACGGTCACGAACATGGCCCGGTCCAGCTTCCCCTCCGGGGCAAAGGTCCCATCGCCCATACCTTCAAAGAGGCCGCGGCGGCTCACCAGCGCCACCGCTTCGGCATAGGGCGCATCGGCGGAAACATCGGTATATACCCGCTCTGCCGCTTCCTGCTTTTCCAGCACGCGCACCGCGCCGGAAAAGCTGTCGCTGACCCAAAGCTTGCCATCTGCTTCCAGCAGAGCGGCGGGAGAAGGCATCGCCTGCAGGGTGGACACTTCCCCATCCTTCAGAACGCGCAGGGCGGAAGCGCCGCTGTCACAGATATACAGGGCATCCTCATACATCAGGAGGTCCTCCACCCAGCCGAAGCAGGCGTAGGCCGCGCCGCCGTCCAGATATTCGGGGGCAAAGCTGCCGTCCTCATAGGTAGGTGGCGCAAAGCCCGCCAGGGTGCTGAGGACGCCGTCCCGGAGGACGCAGATGCGGCGGTTGCCGCTGTCGCAGATATACAGAGCACCCTCATACCAGCTGATGCCGGTGGGGCTGTTCAGGCGGGCGGTACCCGCCTCCCCGTCGGCACAGCCCTGTACGCCGCCCAGGACCACGGAGACATTTCCCTCCGTGTCCATCATGCGGATGGCGTGGTTGCCGCAGTCGGCAATGTAAAGGTTGCCGGCTTCATCCACCGCAAGACCTCTGGGGTTGGAAAACTGCACGTTTTCCGCCCGACCGTTCAGGAGACCGGCCGTGCCGTTTCCGCCCAGAGTACGAACATCCTCATCATGGAGGTAGCGCACCACATGGTTGCCGCTGTCGCTGACAGCGTAGCCATCCAGGAAGGGCACGATGTCCACGGGGCCGTCAAAGAGGGCTTCCTCCACGGTGCCGTCCAGATAGCCGTCCACGCTGCTGTCCGACCCGGCGGCCAGGGTATAGACCCCGTCCTTCAGCCGATACACGCAGTTGCGGTGGCTGTCCACCACCAGCATGCTGCCGTCTTCCTCCGGAAACATGCCCCGGGGGCTGACGGGCTTCAGGGTCTCCTCCTGGGCGGCGGCAGGCACCAGCAGAAGGGCCAGCACCGTCAGGAATGCCAGAATCCGTTTTTTCATGTATGTATCTCCTCCAGGGGGCAAAGCCCCGTTTTTTACTGTCAAAGCAGCTCGTCCAGGGTCAGAACTTCAAAGCCCGCCGCCTTGCCCTTCAGGCGAATCGTATCGCCCAGAGAGGTGGTTTTGGCCCGCTCACCCAGGGCGTCCGCCACGGCACGGCTGATATAGATGCTGCCGCCGGGAGCATTGGATTCCAGTCTGGCAGCGGTATTCACCGTGTCGCCGATGGCGGTATAGTCCATGCGGATCTCCGCGCCGATGTTGCCCACTACGGCGCTGCCGCAGTGGATGCCCACGCCGAAGGCCACCGTCCGCCCGAATTCCTCCATGAGCTTCTGACTCATGGCCCGGGAGCCCTCCACCATGTCCATGGCGGTGCGCGCCGCCCGGTAGATGTAGTCCTCCTGGGGCAGAGGGGCGTTGAAAATGGCCATGGTACAGTCCCCCACGAACTTATCCAGGGTACCGCCGTTGCGCAGGACGCAGTCCGCCGTCAGGCTCAGGTAATGGTTGAGGATGTCCACCACTTCCGTGGGCTGCAGAACTTCGCTCATGGTGGTAAAGCCCCGGATATCCACAAAGAGGACGGCAATATCGCAGAGCTTTCCGCCCAGTTCCAGAGCTTCTGCCCCGCCTTTGAGGATCTCGTTGACCACCTGGGGCGCCACATAGCGCTTGAAGGTGTTGGTCACACGCCGCCGCTCCGCAGCCGCCAGGGTGTAGTTCACCGCCACGCTGCCCACATAGGTGACGCTCACCGCGCCGGGGATCCACAGCACATTGAGCAGCAAACCGAAATGGCGGGCCAGCAGGCAGACGCCCACCCAGCCGCCGGAGGTGATGGCCCAGGCCAGCGTACACTGCCAGACCTTCCGCCGGTAATAGAGCAGCACGGAGGCCGCAACCAGCACAAAGAGCAGGATATACTGGGGCAGGAGGCTTGCCTCCCGGACGAAGTCGCCCCGGATCAAGGCGGTAACGGCATTTGCCTGATATTCCACGCCGTACATCAGCCGGGAATGGTCCGCAGAAGTGGTGATATAGTCCATCAGACCGGCTGCATAGGGGCCGATGAGCACCACCTTGCCGCCGAAGCGGTCGGTGGGGATGTCCCCGTTCAGCAGGTCGCTGAAGGAATAGCCGTTGTCAAAGGCGCCGGGCTTTCCGGCAAAGGGGATGTACCAGAAGCTGCGCTCATTCACCGGGGGTCTGCGCTCCGGGTCCAGCCCGTTTTCTTCGGCATAAAGCCGATACAGGGCGTAGTGGAAGGAGGGCAGGATGCTGCCGTCGGGCAGCTGCTGCTCCAGCAGACCGTGGCGGACGATGCCGTCCGCGTCAAACATGGCGTTCACATGGGCCGGGGTGGACCCCTCCGCCAGTTCGGCAAAGGGCATGTCCACGCTCTCAATGTGGTAGGGGTCCATGTAGAAGCTGCCGTCTTCCTCCCGCACCAGAGCGCTGCCGAAGTTGATTGCGGCGGCGGAGACCACATTGCCCCAGCGCCCCGCCGCTTCCGCCATGGCGGCGTCCGCTTCCGGCCGGGTGCTGCTTGCCATCACCACGTCCACGCCGATGGCAGCAGGCCGGTTTTCCGGGTCAGCGTTCAGAATTTCAATGGCCCGGGCAATGTAGGAGCGGTCCCAAGTGTTGAAGGGACCCAGCTCTTCCAGACTTTTGGCGTCAATGCCGATGATGAACACCTTGCCGTCCAGAGCTCCGGGACGCTGATACAGCGCGTCCGCCACGGCGTTGGAGGG